>NZ_BCPP01000005.1:0-26105 GCF_016586125.1 Burkholderia sp. E168m23 | reverse complement strand
TCCGACCTGACGGGCGTCGCGCTGAACTTCCCGGCGCCGTTCGCGAAACCGGCCGGCACGCCGATGCCGTTCCGCTTCACGCTGCAGCCGGCGCCGCAGGCGGACGGCAAGCGCCTCGAACATGCCGACCTGACGCTCGGCCCGGTGACCGCGACCTACCTGCTCGACGCGACGCGCGGCCGGCCGCTGCGCGCGGTACGCGGCGCGATGGGCATCCACCGGATGCCCGACATGCCGCAGGACGGCGTGAGCGCGGCCGTCGACGTCGCCGAGCTGGACGCCGACGCGTGGCTCGCCCTCGCCCACACGCTGAAGCCCGACACGCCGCGCGCGCCGGAACCGCAGGCCGCACCGCGCGTCGATTTCGCGAGCTTCGCGCCGAAGCGCTTCGCGTTCCATTTCGGCACGCTGAAGCTGCTCAAGCGCAACTGGGAGAACGTGATCGTCGGCGCGTCGCACGTCGACGACCTCTGGCAGGCGAACATCGCGTCGAACCAGGTCTCGGGCTACCTGTCGTGGGCGCCGGGCGGCGGTCACAACGGCGCGGGCGTACTGAACGCGCGGCTCGCGAAGCTGGTCGTGCCGCAAAGTTCGCAGCACGACCTCGTCGGCCGCGCGATGAACCTGCCGACGCCGACCGATCGCCCGATGCCGTCGATCGACCTGATCGTCGACCAGGTCGTCGCGCGCGATCACGACATCGGCCGGCTCGTCGTCAACGCGCGCAACATCGACGAAGACGGCACGCCCGTGTGGCAGCTCGACAAGCTGGAACTGGCGAACCCGGCCGCGAAGCTCACGGCGACCGGCAACTGGCGCACCTCGCGCCGCGCGCTGGCCCGCGGCGCCGACGAAAACGACGCGCCGCGCCGCACCGTGTTCGACTTCAAGCTCGACATCGACAATGCGGGCGCGCTGCTCGACCGCGTCGGCCTGCCGCGCACGCTCGCGGACGGCCACGGCTCGGTCACGGGCAAGGTCGGCTGGCGCGGCGGCCCGACCGCGGTCGACTTCCCGTCGCTCGGCGGCCAGGTCGCGCTCGACCTCGAACACGGGAAGATCCTGAAGGTCGACCCCGGCGCGGCGAAACTGCTCGGCGTGCTGAGCCTGCAGAGCCTCGCACGCTTCCTGACGCTGAATTTCCGCGACGTGGTCGGCAAGGGGCTGCCGTTCGACAAGATCACCGGTACCGGCCGGATTTCGAACGGGATCGCACGCACCGACGACTTCTCGATGATGACGGGCCCCGCGAACGTCACCGTGCGCGGCGCGGTCGATCTCGGCACCGAAACGCAGGACCTGCATGCGCACGTCGCGCCGAAAATCAGCGCGGGCGCCGCCGCGATCGGGGCGGCCATCATCAATCCGCTGCTCGGCGTCGGCGTGCTGGCCGCGAACTACGCGCTGTCCCAGACGCTGTCGCGCGCGTTCGCGCTCGACTACGCGATCACCGGCTCGTGGGCGCACCCGCACATCGAGCGGGTGGGAAGCGATCAGGGTAAGATGAATCACGGCCCGGCCGATGCCTCGAGCCATTGAGCGCGCATCGACCCGCGCAGCGCGCCGGGCCGCACCCCATTTATGACGCAACCGATTCCGCGATGACCGACCCCGCCCGTTCCGCCACGCCCTTCCAGGTCGCCGCGCTGCAGATGGTGAGCACGCCGGACGTCACCCGCAATCTCGCCGAAGCGCGCCGCCTGATCGCGGAAGCCGCCGGTGAAGGCGCGCAGCTCGTGCTGCTGCCCGAGTACTTCTGCTTCATGGGCCACCGCGACACCGACAAGCTCGCGCTCGCCGAACCGTACCGGGACGGCCCGATCCAGCAGTTCCTCGCCGACGCCGCGCGCCGCCACGGCATCTGGGTGATCGGCGGCACGCTGCCGCTGAAGGCGCCGGAACCCGATCGCGTGCTGAACACGACGCTCGTGTTCGATCCGTCCGGCAACGAGGCCGCACGCTACGACAAGATCCACCTGTTCAACTTCGAGAAAGGCGACGAATCGTTCGACGAGGCGCGCACGATCCGCGCGGGCGACACGGTCGTCGTGTTCGATGCGCCGTTCGGGCAGGTCGGCCTGTCGGTCTGTTACGATCTCCGCTTTCCGGAGCTGTATCGCCGCATGGGCGACTGCGCGCTGATGGTCGTGCCGTCGGCGTTTACGTATACGACGGGCCGCGCGCACTGGGAAATGCTGCTGCGCGCGCGGGCCGTCGAGAATCAGTGCTACGTGCTCGCGGCCGCGCAGGGCGGCAAGCACGAGAACGGCCGGCGCACGTGGGGCCACAGCATGCTGATCGACCCGTGGGGCGAGATCGTCGCGGTGCGCGACGAGGGCGCCAGCGTCGTGCTCGGCACGCTCGATCCGCAACGCATCGCCGACGTACGCCAGAGCCTGCCCGCGTGGCGGCACCGCGTGCTGACCTGAATCCGCCGCACCGCTTGAAACGCCGTGCGGCCCACCCATCTGCCCGGCAGCACCCGACAACTTTTTGAGAATCCCGATATCCGCATGAACATCATCGAACCCGGCATCCGCAACCTCGCGCTGGCGAAGGACATCCTGCTCACGCCGTACGGCCTCGACGAAAGCCTGCTCACGCGCACGATCGCCGACATCTTCACGCATCGCGTCGACTACGCGGACCTGTACTTCCAGGCGACCCGCAGCGAAGCGTGGAGCCTCGAGGAAGGCATCGTCAAATCGGGCAGCTTCAGCATCGACCAGGGCGTCGGCGTGCGCGCGGTCGCGGGCGACCGCACCGCGTTCGCGTACTCGGACGACCTGTCGCCCGAGGCGATCGCGCAAGCCGCCGCCGCCACCAAGGCGATCGCGGCGGCCGGCGGCGGCCGCCAGAAGATCAAGGCCGCCTCGTCGCTGACGGGCATCTCGGGCCGCGACCTGTACCTGCCGTCCGACCCGCTCGCGTCGCTCGACGCGACGGCCAAGGTCAAGTTGCTGGAGCGCATCGAGCAGATGGCGCGCGGGCGCGACCCGCGCATCACGCAGGTGATGGCCGGCCTCGCCGGCGAATACGACGTCGTGCTGGTCGCGCGCAGCGACGGCGCGCTCGCGGCCGACATCCGGCCGCTGGTGCGCGTGTCGGTGACGGTGATCGCCGAGCAGAACGGCCGCCGCGAGATCGGCTCGGGCGGCGGCGGCGGCCGCTTCGACTACGGCTACTTCACCGACGAAGTCCTGTCGCGCTACGTCGACGACGCGGTGCACGCGGCGCTCGTCAACCTCGACGCCCGCCCCGCGCCGGCCGGCGCGATGACGGTCGTGCTCGGGCCGGGCTGGCCGGGCGTGCTGCTGCACGAGGCGATCGGCCACGGCCTCGAAGGCGACTTCAACCGCAAGGGCTCGTCCGCGTTCGCGGGCCGGATCGGCGAGCAGGTCGCCGCGAAGGGCGTGACGGTGGTCGACGACGGCACGCTGCCGAACCGCCGCGGCTCGCTGAACATCGACGACGAAGGCAATCCGACGCAGTGCACGACGCTGATCGAGGACGGCATCCTGAAGGGCTACATCCAGGACACGCTGAACGCGCGCCTGATGAAGATGCCGGTCACCGGCAACGCGCGGCGCGAGTCGTACGCGGCGCTGCCGATGCCGCGCATGACGAACACGTACATGCTGAACGGCGACAAGGACCCGCAGGAAATCATCGCATCGGTGAAGAACGGCCTGTACGCGGTGAACTTCGGCGGCGGCCAGGTCGACATCACGAACGGCAAGTTCGTGTTCTCGGCGTCCGAGGCGTACATGATCGAGAACGGCAAGATCACCTACCCGGTGAAGGGCGCGACGCTGATCGGCAGCGGCCCGGAATCGCTGAAGTACGTGAGCATGATCGGCAACGACATGTCGCTCGACACGGGCGTCGGCGTATGCGGCAAGGAAGGCCAGAGCGTGCCGGTCGGCGTCGGCCAGCCGACCCTGCGGATCGACAAGATGACGGTCGGCGGTACGGCATAACCGCATCGCGGCGCAGACAATCCGCGCATTTTGATGAAAACGCGCGGATTGTCCGCATTTTTGAGCGCCCCCGGTTGCCAGCCGCGCGGGGACCGGGTATAAATTCCGAATCAACTTTTTTGACGAGCCGAATTTCCGTCATGTCCGCCAAGTTTTACTTTTACTTTTTTTGGTATCTCAGACCACTGGCGGATCGAGAGGGTTGATGGCGCGTAAAGCGCAACCGAAATTCCCGAAAAAACCGCCGGCGAACCCGGCGGTTTTTTTTCGCCCTTCGCCAGCCGGTCGCCGCCGCAGCCGTTCAGCAGCCCCGACCGACACCACTGAATCGCCCGAATTGATGAATCTGCCGCACGCGCACTGACCGAACGGCGCCCCGGAAAATTAGGAGAAACAGCATGCCCCCGCACAACACCGACGACGTCCGCATCCGCGAACTCAAGGAACTGACGCCGCCCGCCCACCTGATCCGCGAATTCGCGTGCTCCGAAGCCGCGTCCGAGCTGATCTACCACTCGCGCCAGTCGATGCACCGCATCCTGCACGGGATGGACGACCGGCTGATCGTGGTGATCGGGCCGTGCTCGATCCACGATACGAAGGCGGCGATCGAATACGCGGGCCGGCTCGTGAAGGAACGCGAGCGCTTCAAGGGCGAACTGGAAATCGTGATGCGCGTCTATTTCGAGAAGCCGCGCACGACGGTCGGCTGGAAGGGGCTCATCAACGATCCGCACCTCGACAACAGCTTCAAGATCAACGAAGGGCTGCGCACCGCGCGCGAGCTGCTGCTGCAGATCAACGAAATGGGGCTGCCGGCCGCGACCGAATACCTCGACATGATCAGCCCGCAGTACATCGCCGACCTGATCTCGTGGGGCGCGATCGGTGCACGCACGACCGAGTCGCAGGTGCACCGCGAGCTCGCGTCGGGGCTGTCGTGCCCGGTCGGCTTCAAGAACGGCACCGACGGCAACGTGAAGATCGCGGTCGACGCGATCAAGGCCGCGTCGCAGCCGCACCATTTCCTGTCGGTGACCAAGGGCGGCCATTCGGCGATCGTGTCGACGGCCGGCAACGAGGACTGCCACGTGATCCTGCGCGGCGGCAAGGCGCCGAACTACGACGCGGACAGCGTGAACGCCGCGTGCGCGGACATCGGCAAGGCCGGCCTCGCCGCACGCCTGATGATCGACGCGAGCCATGCGAACAGCTCGAAGAAGCACGAGAACCAGATCCCGGTGTGCGCCGACATCGGCCGCCAGATCGCGGCCGGCGACGAACGCATCGTCGGCGTGATGATCGAGTCGCACCTCGTCGAGGGCCGCCAGGACCTGAAGGAAGGCTGCGCGCTGACCTACGGCCAGAGCATCACCGACGCGTGCATTGCGTGGGACGACAGCGTGAAGGTGCTCGAAGGCCTCGCGGAATCGGTGAAGGCACGGCGCGTCGCGCGCGGTAGCGGGAACTGACCGATAGCCTGCGTCGCAACGAAAAAGCCCGGCTCGCGCCGGGCTTTTTATTGGCCGGAGATCGTCCGTGCGCGCATCACTCGAGCGCGCCCGACCCGAAGATCTCGGTGTTCACGCGTTCCGGCGCGACGCCGAGCGCGACGAGCGCGTCGCGCTGCGCCTTCATGAACGCGACCGGCCCGCAGATGTAGTAATCGGCATCCGGCACCAGCGCGTAGTGCTTCACGCGCTCCGGCGTGAGGCGCCCTTCGAGGTCGTGGTCGATGCCGGCGCGATCGTTCGGGCCCACCAGCTCGTACAGCACCGTGCGCTTGACGTTCGCGTGCTCGCCGACGGTGTCGTTCAGCCAGTCGCGGAATGCGTGCACGGCACCCGAACGGCAGGCGTGAATGAACCGCACGTCGCGCGGGCTGCCCGCCGCGATCAGCGTCGACGCCATCGACATCATCGGCGTGATGCCGACGCCGCCCGAGATCAGCACGACCGGCGTATCCACGTCGCGCTTCAGCGAGAAGTCGCCCATCGGCGCGGTCACTTCGACGATCGCGCCCGCTTCGACGCCGTCATGCATCAGCGTCGACACCTTGCCGGCCGGAATCGCTTCCGGCTTGCCGGCCTCACGCTTCACCGAGATGCGCAGCCACTTGCCGTGCGGCGCATCCGAGAGACTGTACTGGCGCGGCTGGTCGACGCCGAGATCGCCGACGAAGCGCTTCACCGTGATGTACTGGCCCGGCTCGAACGTCGGCGCCGCGCCGCCGTCGGCCGGCGTCAGGTAGAACGACGTGATCTCGTCGCTTTCACGCACCTTGCGCGCGACCTTGAACGGGCGGAAGCCGCTCCACGCGGCGTTCGCGTACAGATCGGCCTCGGCGCCGATCAGGATCTGCGCGAGCTGGCCGTACGCGACGCGCCATGCCTCGAGCGTGTCGGCATCGACCGCGTCGCCGAGCACTTCGACGATCGATGCGAGCAGGTTCTCGCCGACGATCGGGTAATGCTCGGGGCGGATGTTCAGACTGGCGTGCTTGTGCGAGATGCGCGACACCGCGCCGCCAAGCGCCCCAAGGTTGTCGATGTTCGCCGCATACGCATAAACGGCCTTCGCGAGCGTCTCGGGCTGGCTGCCGGTCTTCTGGTGCGTCTGGTTGAACAGGTTTTTCAGTTCCGGATGACGCGCGAACATGCGCTGATAGAAATGCTTCGTGATCGTCGCGCCGTGCTCGGCAAGGACGGGGGCGGTGGCCTTCACACGGGCCATCTGGTCAGCGGTGATGTGGGTCATGTTCGTTCTCCGTTAAACATGCACACACAATACATGTTTAAAAATAAACGCTCGCCGGTCAAATTGTCGCAGTGCGCAAAAATGTGACGGCAGGCTAACGGACGCGCCCGCGCTCCCATAACACGTCGGTTCCGCCGTCGGCGCGGTTCAGCACGCGCGCCAGCACGAACAGCAGGTCGGACAGCCGGTTCACGTACCGCCGCGGTGCATCATTGAGCGTGTCGCCGCGCCCGAGCGCGACGATCGAGCGCTCCGCGCGGCGGCACACGGTTCGGCAGACGTGCGCGAGCGACGCCGCGCGCGAGCCGGCCGGCAGGATGAACTCCTTCAGCGGCGGCAGCGTCGCGTTGTAGTCGGCAAGCCACCGGTCGAGGCGGGCGAGATGCGTGTCGTCGAGCACCGCGTGGCCAGGAATGCACAGCTCGCCGCCAAGATCGAACAGGTCGTGCTGAATCGTGACGAGCGCCGTGCGCACGTCGTCCGGCAGGGTCTCGGCCAGCAGCACGCCGAGATTCGAGTTCAGTTCGTCGACGTCGCCGATCGCGGCGATCCGCGCGTCGTCCTTGCCGATGCGCCGTCCGTCGCCAAGGCCGGTGGTGCCGTCGTCGCCCGTGCGCGTCGCGATCTTGCTCAAGCGGTTGCCCATGCGAATGTCCTCTCGTGCGCGGCCGCCATGCGGCCCGGGTGGCTGGAACGCAATTATCGCAGCCCGCGGCGGGAGGCGCAGCGGACGTTACAGCGTAGAATGGGCCGACAGTTCGACAAGCAGTCAGGAGACGTTCGTGAATCACCCTGCCCCGCCGGCCGCCACGCGCCGCCCGCTGCCTCCCGCCATGCTCGATGCGCTGCGCGCCGCCTTCGGCGAGCGCGTGTCGACCGCCGACGCGGTCCGCGCCCATCACGGCCGCGACGAATCCCCGTTCGATCCGCAACTGCCCGACGCCGTCGTGTTCGCGCGCAGCACCGACGACGTGCGCGAAGTCGTGTCGCTGTGTTCGCTCTACAGCGTGCCGCTGATCCCGTACGGCGCCGGCTCGTCGCTCGAAGGTCACCTGCTCGCGGTGCGCGGCGGCGTGTCGCTCGATTTGTCGGAAATGAACCGCGTGCTGTCGATCAACGCCGAGGACCTGACCGTGACGGTCGAGCCCGGCATCACGCGCAAGGCGCTCAACGAAGCGCTGCGCGACACCGGCCTGTTCTTCCCGATCGATCCGGGCGCCGACGCCAGCATCGGCGGGATGACCGCGACCCGTGCGTCGGGCACCAACGCCGTCCGCTACGGCACGATGCGCGAGAACGTGCTCGGCCTGACTGCGGTGCTCGCGGACGGCCGCGTGGTCAAAACCGGTTCCCGCGCACGCAAGTCGTCGGCCGGCTACGACCTCACGCGCCTGTTCGTCGGGTCCGAAGGCACGCTCGGCGTGATCACCGAAATCACGCTGCGCCTGCACCCGCTGCCAGAAGCCGTGTCGGCCGCGATCTGCACGTTCCCGACGATGGGCGACGCGGTGCGCACGGTGATCGAGACGATCCAGATCGGCGTGCCAATCGCGCGCGTCGAATTCGTCGATGCGCTCGCGGTGCGCTCGATCAACCGCCACTCGAACCTGACGCTGACCGAAGCGCCGACGCTGTTCTTCGAATTCCACGGCACCGAGGCCGGCGTGAAGGAACAGGCCGAACTCGTGCAGGCGCTCGCCGGCCAGAACGCCGGCCAGGGCTTCGAATGGGCGACCCGCCCCGAGGATCGCACGCGGCTCTGGTCCGCGCGCCACAACGCGTACTTCGCGATGCTGCAGCTGAAGCCCGGCTGCCGAGCGGTGACGACCGACGTGTGCGTGCCGATCTCGCAGCTCGCCGCGTGCGTCGAGGAAACCGAGGTCGACCTGCGCGCGTCGTCGCTGCCCTGCCCGATCGTCGGCCACGTCGGCGACGGCAATTTCCACGTCGCGATCCTGATCGATCCCGACAAGCCCGAGGAACTCGCCGAAGCCGAGCACATCAACGACCGGATCGTCGAGCGCGCGCTGCGGCTGGGCGGTACCTGCACGGGCGAGCACGGCATCGGGCTGCACAAGATGCGCTTCCTGCCGAAGGAGCACGGCGACAACGCGATCGACACGATGCGCGCGATCAAGCTCGCGCTCGATCCGCGCAACCTGATGAATCCAGGCAAGATTTTCACGTGCTGACCCGGCGGCGCGAGCTCGCGCCGCACGCAGGAGACCTCATGAACGCTCCCGTCGAACTGTCGAGCGCCGCACGCGCGCAGCGTCAGCGCGAAGTCGTGCAGGCGCTGATGGCCGTACTGCCGACGCACTGCCTGCTGTACCGCGACGAGGACACCGCGCCGTACGAATGCGACGGCCTGTCCGCGTACCGCCGGCTCCCGCTCGCGGTCGCGCTGCCCGAAACGGAGTCGCAGGTGCAGCGGATCGTGCAGATCTGCCGCCGCATGGAAGTGCCGATCGTGCCGCGCGGCGCCGGCACGAGCCTGTCGGGCGGCGCGCTGCCGATCGCGCTCGGCGTCGTGCTATCGCTCGCGCGCTTCACGCGCATCGTCGAGGTCGATCCGTACGCGCGCACGGCGACCGTGCAGCCCGGCGTGCGCAACCTCGCGATCTCGGAGGCGGCCGCGCCGTACGGCCTGTATTACGCACCCGATCCGTCGTCGCAGATCGCCTGCACGATCGGCGGCAACGTCGCGGAAAATTCCGGCGGCGTCCACTGCCTGAAATACGGTCTGACCGTGCACAACGTGATGCGCGTGCGCGCGGTGACGATCGACGGCGAGGTGGTTGAATTCGGCTCGCTCGCGCTCGACATGCCGGGCCTCGACCTGCTCGCCGTGATGATCGGCAGCGAAGGGATGTTCGCGATCGTCACCGAGGTCACGGTACGGCTGATTCCGAAGCCGCAGACCGCGCAGCTCGTGATGGCGAGCTTCGACGACGTCGTCAAGGGCGGCGAGGCGGTGGCGGCGATCATCGCGTCGGGCATCATCCCGGCCGGGCTCGAGATGATGGACAAGCCCGCCACGCAAGCGGTCGAGGCGTTCACGCACGCGGGCTACGACCTCGACGCGAAGGCGATCCTGCTGTGCGAATCGGACGGCACGCCGGAAGAAGTCGCCGAGGAAATCGTCCGGATGACGGCCGTGCTGCGCGAACACGGCGCGACGCGCATCCAGGTGTCGCGCAACGAACACGAGCGGCTGCGGTTCTGGTCCGGCCGCAAGAACGCGTTTCCGGCCGCCGGGCGCATTTCCGCCGATTACTACTGCATGGACGGCACCGTGCCGCGCCGCGCGATCGGCCCGCTGCTCGCACGCATCGAGCAGCTCGAAACCCGCTACGGACTGCGCTGCATCAACGTGTTCCATGCGGGCGACGGCAACATGCATCCGCTGATCCTGTACAACGCGAACGACCCGGACGAGTTGCACCGCGCCGAGCAGTTCGGCGCGGAAATCCTCGAATGCTGCGTGGAATTCGGCGGCAGCGTGACCGGCGAGCACGGTGTCGGCATCGAAAAACTCAATTCGATGTGCGTGCAGTTCTCGCCGCAGGAGCGCGACGCGTTCTTCGCGGTCAAGCGCGCATTCGATCCGGCCGGGCTGCTGAATCCGGACAAGGGCATCCCGACCCGCGCGCGCTGCGCCGAATACGGTCGCCAGCACGTGCGCGGCGGGCTGTTGCCGCACCCCGACCTGCCGCGCTTCTGAGCGGCGCGCGCGGGTCGCGCCCCGCACCGGCGGCCGTGGTGCGGGGGTCTGCCGCGCCCGCGCGGCGCGTTCGGGCGCCGGCGCCGGCGCCGGCAGGCCGCATCCGATACGGGGCTTAGGGATAGTCGCGATGTGGAATCGCGCCACCCCGGTACAATCGACCGAACAACGAGACGAGAAAGCAACAGGACATGGAAGAGGACGACATCGTCGCCGGATGGGCCGAGCGCATCCGCGCCGCCAGTGCCGACGGCCGACCGCTGCGGATTCGCGGCGGCGGCACCAAGGACTGGTACGGCCAGGCGCTCGAGGGCGAAATACTCGACACGCGCGCGTTTCAGGGCATCGTGTCGTACGACCCGGCCGAACTCGTCGTCACGGTCCGCGCGGGCACGCCGCTCGCGCAACTGGAAACCGCCCTCGCCGAGTGCGGCCAGATGCTGCCGTTCGAGCCGCCCCACTTCGGCCGCACGGCCACCGTCGGCGGCTGCGTCGCGGCCGGCCTCGCGGGCCCGCGCCGCGCCACCTGCGGTGCCCCGCGCGATTTCGTGCTCGGCACCACGCTGATGAACGGCCGCGGCGAAATGCTGCGCTTCGGCGGGCAGGTCGTGAAGAACGTCGCCGGCTACGACGTGTCGCGGCTGATGGCCGGCGCGCTCGGCACGCTCGGGCTGATGCTCGACCTGTCGATCAAGGTGCTGCCGATGCCCGTCGCCGAGGTCACGCTGAAGTTCGAGATGACCGCGACCGACGCGGTGCGCAAGCTCAACGAATGGGGCGGCCATCCGCTGCCGGTCAGCGCAAGCGCGTGGCGCAACGGCACGCTCGTGCTGCGCCTGTCGGGCGCGGAAGCCGCCGTGAAATCCGCGAAGACGCTGCTCGGCGGCGAAGTCGTCGACGCGGTCGAGGCCGAGCGCTTCTGGTCCGGCCTGCGCGAGCATACCGACCCGTTCTTCAACGGCATCCCGCCCGGCTATGCGCTGTGGCGCCTGTCGCTGCCGTCGATCACCGAACCGATGCACCTGCCCGGCACCCAGTTGATGGAATGGGGCGGCGCGCAACGCTGGTGGATCACCGACGCCGACGCGCAAACCGTGCGCATGAGCGCGAAACAGGCCGGCGGCCATGCCACGCTGTTCCGCGCGGGCGACACCTACGACCGCAGCGCGGGCGTGTTCACGCCGCTGCCCGCGCCGATGATGAAAATCCACCGCGGGCTGAAGAGCGCGTTCGATCCTGCGCGCATCTTCAATCGCGGCCGGCTTTACCCTGAGCTCTGAGGGCTGGATGCAAACGAATCTCGCCGATTTCATCCGCAATACGCCCGACGGCGACGAGGCCGACGCGATCCTGCGCAAGTGCGTGCACTGCGGGTTCTGCACCGCGACCTGCCCGACCTACCAACTGCTCGGCGACGAACTCGACGGCCCGCGCGGCCGCATCTACCTGATCAAGCAGATGGTCGAAGGCGCACCCGTCACGCGCAGCACGCAACAGCATCTCGACCGCTGCCTCACGTGCCGCAGTTGCGAGACGACCTGCCCGTCCGGCGTCCAGTACGGCCGGCTCGTCGAGATCGGGCGCAAGCACGTCGAGGCGCAGGTGGAGCGCCCCGCGCAGCAGCGGCTGATGCGCCGCGTGCTCGCGAGCGTCGTGCCGAACGCGGCGCTGTTCTCGCCGATGATGCGGCTCGGCCAGCACGTGCGGCCGCTGCTGCCGAAGCGGCTGCGCGACAAGGTGCCGCCGCGCACGCGACTGCTCGAATGGCCGCACCGCACGCATCCGCGCAAGATGCTGATGCTCGGCGGCTGCGTGCAGCCGTCGATGCTGCCGAACATCAATATCGCGACCGCGCGCGTGCTCGACGCGCTCGGCATCGAGACGGTCGTCGCGCCCGACGCGGGCTGCTGCGGCGCGATCCGCCTGCACCTGAACTATCACGACGAAGCGCTCGACGACGCGCGCCGCAACATCGATGCGTGGTGGCCGCACGTCGAACAGGGCGTCGAGGCGATCGTGATGAACGCGTCGGGCTGCGGCGCGACGGTGCTCGAATATGCGCACCTGCTGCGCGACGATCCGGCCTACGCGGAGAAGGCGCAGCGCATCGTGTCGCTGACGCGCGACATCTCCGACGTGCTGCTCGCGTTCGAGGCCGAACTCGCGACGATCGCGCGGCGCCGCGCGATCCATACGGTCGCCTATCACCCACCGTGCACGCTGCAGCACGGCCAGCAGTCGCGCGGCAAGGTCGAGCGCCTGCTGGAGACGCTCGGCATCGACGTGCGGCTACCGGCCGACAGCCACCTGTGCTGCGGCTCGGCCGGCACCTACTCGCTGACGCAGCCGTCGCTGTCGTACCGGTTGCGCAAGCAGAAGCTGCTGAAGCTGCAGGCGCTCGAGCCGCAGATGATCGTGTCCGGCAACATCGGCTGCATCGCGCATCTGCAGAGCGGCACGCAGGTGCCGGTCGCCCACTGGGTCCAGCTCGTCGAGCATTTGTTGTACGGCTAGGCCTCGTCCCGGCACGCAACGGGTGGACGGGCGCACGCGCGGCGTCCGTATAATGAGCGGATCGATGCGCCGCGTGTCGCGGCGCATCGGCTTCATGCCCGCTTCCCGTGCTGCTTCCGTGCCTGCTCTCGTGCCCGTCATGTCCGATCTCGCCGCCCGCCTCGCCTCCGTTCATCGCCGCATCGCCGACGCCGCCCGCGCGGCCGGCCGCGATCCCGCCGCCGTCTCGCTGCTCGCCGTGTCGAAGACGTTCCCGGCCGACGACGTGCGCGCCGCGCATGCGGCCGGGCAGCGCGCGTTCGGCGAGAACTACGTGCAGGAGTCGATCGACAAGATCGACGCGCTGGCCGATCTGCGCGCGAGCCTCGAATGGCATTTCATCGGCCCGCTGCAATCGAACAAGACGCGCCCCGTCGCCGAGCGCTTCGACTGGGTCCATTCGGTCGACCGGCTGAAGATCGCGCAGCGCCTGTCGGAACAGCGCCCCGCGCACCTGCCGCCGCTGAACGTGTGCGTGCAGGTCAACATCAGCGGCGAGGCGTCGAAGAGCGGCGTCGCGCCGGCCGACGTGGCCGAGGTCGCGCGGGCGGTCGCCGCGCTGCCGTCGCTGCGGCTGCGCGGCCTGATGGCGATTCCCGAGCCGGCCGACGACACCGACGCGCAACGCGCGCCGCATCGCGCACTGCGCGCGTTGTTCGACACGTTGCGCGCCGACGGCCTGCCGCTCGACACGCTGTCGATGGGCATGTCCGCCGATCTCGACGCGGCCGTGCTCGAAGGCGCGACGATCGTGCGCGTCGGCACCGCGATCTTCGGCGCGCGCGATTACGCGCACTGAACGCCGCGCCCTTTTCCGCCTTTCCGTTCACTCACTCGCTCATTCCCGACATCATGAAAATCGCATTCATCGGCGGCGGCAACATGGCCGCGGCCCTGATCGGCGGCCTGATCAAGCGCGGCGTCGCCGCGGACGGCCTGTATGCCATCGACGTCAACGAAGACGTCCGCGCGCGCGCCGCGCAGCAGTTCGGCATCCGGACCGGCGCGGCCATCGACGCGACGCTCGCCGACTACGACGCGATCGTGCTCGCGGTGAAGCCGCAGGTGCTGCACGACGTCGCGCAAGCGCTCGCGCCGCACCTGAAGTCGCAACTCGTGATCAGCATCGCGGCCGGCATCCGCGGCACGGATCTCGCCCGCTGGCTCGGCGGCTACGCGCGCGTCGTGCGCACGATGCCGAACACGCCCGCGCTGGTCGGCATGGGCGTGACGGGCCTGGCCGCGCTGCCGGGCGTCGACGCCACCGGCCGCGAACTCGCGTCGAGCGTGCTCGGCGCGGTCGGCGAGATCGTGTGGTTCGACGACGAAGCGCAGCTCGACGCGGTCACCGCGATTTCGGGCAGCGGCCCCGCGTACGTGTTCTATTTCATCGAAGCGCTGCAGGAAGCCGCGCGCCGCCTCGGCATGAACGACGAGCAAGGCCGTGCGCTCGCCGTCGCGACGTTCACCGGCGCCGCGCAACTGGCCGCGCAGCCGGGCGAACCGGCGAGCGTGCTGCGCGAACGCGTGACGTCGAAGGGCGGCACGACGGCCGCCGCGCTCGCGGCGTTCGACGCGCAGGGCGTGAAGGAAGCGATCGTGCGCGGCGCCCTCGCGGCCGAGGCGCGCGCGAAGGAAATGGGCGACGAGCTCGGCCGCGCGTAAGCGTGACGGCGGCGCCGGTCGTGCCGGCGCGAGACGTAAAAAAGCGACCGTCAGGTCGCTTTTTCGTTGGCGCCGCGCGCAAGTACGCGCGGTGTGTCGTTCAGTTGCCCGCCAGCAGGTAATGCGCGGCGATGCCCGCAAACAGCACGCCGCCCAGCCAGTTGTTGTGGCGAAACGCCGCGAAACACGGCATCCGTTCGCGATCCTTGATCAGCGTGTAGTGATAGAGCGCGCAGCCGACCGCCGCCGCCCAGCCCACCCAGTACGCGAGGCCGAAGCCGAGCGTCACGCCGATCCACACGTAGATGCCGAGCGTCGCCGCGTAGCACGCCATCACGGCCGCGACGTCGAAACGGCCGAACGTCAGCGCGGACGTGCGGATGCCGATCTTGATGTCGTCGTCGCGATCGACCATCGCATATTCGGTGTCGTACGCGACCGACCAGAAGATGTTCGCGACCAGCATCACCCACGCCAGCATCGGCACCGTATCCTGCACGGCCGCGAACGCCATCGGGATGCCGAAGCCGAACGCGATGCCCAGATACGCCTGCGGAATCGCGAAGAAGCGCTTCATGAACGGGTAGGAGCCGGCGACGAACAACGCGACGACCGACAATTCCTTGGTCAGCGTATTGAGCGGCAGGATCAGCAGGAACGCGATGAACGACAGCCCGACCGCGATCGCGACGGCTTCCCACGCGCGGATCTTGCCCGACGTCAGCGGCCGGTCGGCCGTGCGCTTCACGTGGCGGTCGAAATCGCGGTCGGCGTAGTCGTTCATCGCGCAGCCGGCCGAGCGCATCAGCAGCGTGCCGAGCGTGAAGATCACGAGCAGCGGCCAGCGCGGGTGACCGTCCGACGCGATCCACAGCGCGTTGAGCGTCGGCCACAGCAGCAGCAGGCTGCCGATCGGCTTGTCCATCCGGACGAGCCGCAGATACAGGGGAAAGCGGGCAAGCATGGCGAAGCACCGGGAAGAGAATCCCGGCATTTTAGAGCCGAGCGGTGCTTCGCGTCATGTCGGCGCGAGCCGCGGCAGGCGCTCGCCGCGGGCCGGCAGGCCACCGCGGCCCGCAGCGCGCGGCCGCGCCGCGACGCACATCAATCAGGGGACAGATTCAGCGCCGCCTCGAATCGGGCCGGCCTGCCGTCCCCGGCCGCACCGGGCTTAGGCGAGCAGCGACCGCAGCATCCATGCGGTCTTTTCATGCGTCTGCAGGCGCTGCGTGAGCAGGTCGGCGGTCGGCTCGTCGCTCGCCGCGTCGGCGATCGGGAAGATTTCGCGCGCGGTGCGCACGACCGTCTCGTGCCCTTCGACGAGCTGGCGGATCATCTCCTCGGCGGCCGGCACGCCCTTCGCTTCCGGCACCGACGACAGTTTCGCGAACTCGCCGAACGTGCCGGGCGCGACGACACCCAGCGTGCGAATGCGCTCGGCGACGGAATCGACCGCGAGCCACAGTTCGTTGTACTGCTCCTCGAACATCAGGTGCAGCGTGTTGAACATCGGTCCGGTCACGTTCCAGTGGAAATTGTGGGTCTTCAGGTACAGCGAAAAGGTATCGGCGAGCAGGCGCGACAGGCCGTCCGCGATGTTCTTGCGGTCCTTGTCGCTGATACCGATGTTGATCTGCGTGGCGTTGCCTTTCTTGGCCATCTTCGGGACTCCTCATTCGAAATGTTGAACCGGCGAAAATGCGTCGAGCAATCCGCATGCCGCGTCGCGCGGCATCCGTTCGCGACTCGCCAGTCTAGCGTCGCGAATCCATCGTCGCACTACGCGAGCGCGTGCAGCGCCTGCGAGACCAGCTCCACCGCCCCGCCGACGACGATCGCGAAGCCGACGACGTAGCGCGCCAGCTCGCCCGGCGATCGCAGAATGGGCGACGCTGCGGCACGCATGTCGAGCATCATTTGCGTCATGGTCGTCACTCCTTTGACAAGACATCGTTCAGAGAAGAAACGGCCGGTCGCTGGACCGGCCGTTTCACGTTACTGCATCACCGCATCAGGATGCGGCCAGGTTCATGCGAGGTCGAAGCGGTCGAGGTTCATCACCTTGTTCCAGGCGGCGACGAAGTCGCGCACGAACTTCTCCTGCGCATCCGCGCTGCCGTACACCTCGGCCAGCGCGCGCAACTGCGAGTGCGAGCCGAAGATCAGGTCGACGCGCGTGCCGGTCCACTTGACTGCGCCCGTCGCGCGATCACGCCCTTCGAACACGTCGTTCGCGGCCGACACCGGCTTCCACTCCGTGCCCATGTCGAGCAGGTTCGCGAAGAAGTCGTTCGACAGCGTGCCCGGACGATCGGTGAACACCCCGTGCTTCGAGTCGCCGACGTTCGCGCCGAGCACGCGCAAGCCGCCGACCAGCACGGTCATCTCCGGCGCCGTCAACGTCAGCAGTTGCGCCTTGTCGACCAGCAGCGCCTCGGCCGGCGTCTTGTACGCGCTCTTCAGGTAGTTGCGGAACCCGTCGGCGAGCGGCTCGAGCACGGCCATCGCGTCGACGTCGGTTTCTTCCTGCGACGCATCCATCCGGCCCGGCGCGAACGGCACCGAGATCGAGATACCCGCGTTCTTCGCCGCCTGCTCGACGCCGGCCGCACCGGCCAGCACGATCAGGTCGGCCAGCGACACCTTCTTGCCGTCCGTCTGAGCATCGTTGAACGCCTTCTGCACGCCTTCGAGCGTTTCGAGCACCGTCGCCAGCGCCGCCGGCTGGTTCACTTCCCAGTCCTTCTGCGGCGCGAGGCGGATGCGCGCACCGTTCGCGCCGCCGCGCTTGTCCGAACCGCGGAACGTCGCCGCCGACGCCCATGCGGTCGACACGAGCTGCGACACCGACAGGCCCGTGGCCAGCACCTTCGCCTTCAGCGCGGCGACGTCGGCGGCGTCGATCAGCGGGTGATCGACGGCCGGAATCGGGTCCTGCCACAGCAGGTGTTCCGCCGGCACTTCCGGGCCGAGATAGCGGGCGCGCGGGCCCATGTCGCGGTGCGTGAGCTTGAACCACGCGCGAGCGAACGCGTCGGCGAATTCGGCCGGGTTCTCGTAGAAGCGGCGCGAGATCTTTTCGTAGGCCGGGTCGAAACGCAGCGACAGGTCGGTCGTCAGCATCGTCGGACGATGCTTCTTCGACGCGTCGTACGCATCGGGAATCACTTCGCCGGCGTCCTTCGCGACCCACTGGTGCGCGCCGGCCGGGCTCTTCGTGAGCTCCCACTCGTAGCTGAACAGGTGCTTGAAGAAGTCGTTGCTCCACTTCGTCGGCGTCGAGGTCCACGTGACTTCGAGGCCGCTCGTGATCGTGTCCTTGCCCTTGCCCGTGCCGAACGTGCTCTTCCAGCCGAGCCCCTGCTCCTCGAGGCCCGCGGCTTCCGGCTCGGGGCCGACGTTCGAGGCCGGGCCGGCGCCGTGCGTCTTGCCGAACGTGTGACCGCCCGCGATCAGCGCGACCGTTTCCTCGTCGTTCATCGCCATCCGCGCGAACGTCTCGCGGATGTCGTGCGCGGCAGCAACCGGGTCGGGGTTGCCGTCCGGACCTTCCGGGTTCACGTAGATGAGGCCCATCTGCACCGCGGCGAGCGGGCTTTCGAGCTCGCGCTTGCCCGTGTAGCGGCTGTTCGGGCCGCCGCTCAGTTCCAGCCAGATTTTTTCCGAGCCCCAGTACACGTCGTCCGGTTCCCACGTGTCAGCGCGGCCGCCGGCATAGCCGAACGTCTTGAAGCCCATCGATTCGAGCGCGACGTTGCCGGTCAGGATCAGCAGGTCGGCCCACGAGATGTTGCGGCCGTACTTCTGCTTGATCGGCCACAGCAGGCGACGCGCCTTGTCGAGGCTGACGTTGTCCGGCCAGCTGTTGAGCGGCGCGAAGCGCTGCTGCCCGCCACCCGCGCCGCCGCGGCCGTCGGCCGTGCGATACGTGCCGGCGCTATGCCATGCCATGCGCACGAACAGGCCGCCGTAGTGGCCGAAGTCGGCCGGCCACCAGTCCTGCGACGTCGTCATCAGCGCGTGCAGGTCCTGCTTCACCGCGGCGAGATCCAGCTTCTTGAACGCCTCGGCGTAGTCGAAATCCGGGTCCATCGGATCGGACAGCGCCGAATGCCGATGCAGGACGTTGAGGTTCAGCTGATTCGGCCACCAGTCCTTGTTGGTCGTGCCGCTGCCTGCGGTGTGGTTGAACGGGCACTTCGTTTCGTTCGACATGCTTTTTCTCCTTGTCTTGCTCGTAGACCCCCACGTGCCGGGCGCGGTTCGTGGAGCATTGCGGGGGGATGAAACGGAACAGGCGGTTCCTCCGGTCGTACTACGGGACGTCGTGCGCGGCCTGCGACCCGCGTTCCCGCTGCGACGCGCCGCAGGGGCGCTCGGGGAAGCGGCTGCCGGCGGTCGTCGTGCCGGCGAGGCGGGTGGTTCTGCGTGTATCGGACATGCAATGCTCCCTCATGGCTCGACGGCAGTTAATCGGGGGAACACACGACCGGTGCGGCGGCACTCATCCGCCATACACACGGTCCGCCAGGTACGCGAACGCAATCGGACGCAGGCTGCGAACCGCCGCCCTGGCGCGATGTACGACCATGTCACGCGACGGGACGTTCCGCTGCGCGTGCTGCAATACCGACCGCATCATGACATCCTCCTTTGACGCTTGCATTCATCGTGCATCCCGCACCGACCGCACGTCGACTTGACGCCGATCCATGTAGAGGATTCTATCTATATCTATCAATTATTTGAATTTGATAAATTTCATCTATGCGATAGGAAAAAATAAACGGGGTCGCAAGACCCCGTTCATCACGCTGCCACATGTACATGCGCAGCCGCCTCAGTGTCAGTTCATCGTGGCCGGCATGTCGAGCTTCGCGACGCCCGGCAGCTCGCACGCGGCAATCGCGTCGCTGATCGCGTCGATCGCGGGCATCCGCGTGAAGCTCTTGCGCCATACGAGCACCACGCGGCGATCGGGCACCGGCTCGTTGAACGGCACGTACGACAGCAGCTCGGCATCCGGGCCGTTCGCGCGCGGGCCGACCTCGGCGACCGACATCCGCGGCAGCACGGTGATGCCGACGCCGCTCGCGACCATGTGGCGGATGGTTTCGAGCGACGAGCCCTCGAAGGTCTTCTGGATGCCGTCGGCCGTCTGCGAGAAGCGCATCAGTTCCGGACACACGCCCAGCACGTGATCGCGGAAGCAGTGGCCGTTGCCGAGCAGCAGCATGGTTTCCTGCTTCAGGTCCTCGGCGTCGATTTCGTCGCGCTTCTCCCACGGATGGCCGGCCGGCAGCGCGACGACGAACGGCTCGTCGTACAGCGGCCGCACCATCAGGCCGGTTTCGGGGAACGGCAGCGCCATGATCGCGGCGTCGATCTCGCCCTGCTTCAGCAGTTCGAGCAGCTTCAGCGTGTAGTTCTCCTGCAGCATCAGCGGCATCTGCGGAACACGCTGGATCATCTGCTTGACGAGCGTCGGCAGCAGATACGGCCCGATCGTGTAGATCACGCCGAGGCGGAACGGGCCGACGAGCGGGTCCTTGCCCTGCTTCGCGATCTCCTTGATCGCGAAGGTCTGCTCGAGTACGCGCTGCGCCTGGGTCACGATCTGGTCGCCGATCGGCGTCACGCTCACTTCGCTCGCACCGCGCTCGAAAATCTGCACGTTGAGCTCGTCTTCGAGCTTCTTGATCGCCACCGACAGCGTCGGCTGGCTCACGAAGCATGCTTCGGCCGCGCGGCCGAAATGCCGCTCGCGCGCAACCGCGACGATGTATTTCAATTCAGTCAGCGTCATTGTGGGTCAATCAGAGATATACAGGCGATAGGTTTAATTTATACACCTGTTGGCACCGATTCGCCAAGTTTCTCTGCATCGCGATGCGTCGATCGGCGTCGAATTGGCGTCGACTGGCGGCTTTCGATCCGGCCCCGAGCCGGTCGATCAGGCCTTCAGATACTGTTCGCGCGCACCGAGCCAGCGCGCGAGATGCTGCGTGACGACCTCGGGGTACGCGGCAATCAGCCGCGCCGCGGCCTCGCGGGCCGGGTCGATCAGCCAGCCGTCGGTCTCGAGGTTCGCAAAGCGCAGCATCGCCGCGCCCGACTGGCGCGCGCCGAGGAATTCGCCGGGCCCGCGGATTTCGAGGTCGCGCCGCGCGATCTCGAAGCCGTCGGTCGTCTCGCGCATCGTCTTCAGCCGCTCGCGGCCGGTGAGCGACAGCGGCCCGGTGTACAGCAGCACGCACACCGACGCCGCGGTGCCGCGCCCGACCCGGCCGCGCAACTGGTGCAGCTGCGCGAGGCCGAAGCGCTCCGCGTGCTCGATCACCATCAGCGACGCGTTCGGCACGTCGACGCCGACCTCGATCACGGTCGTCGCGACCAGCAGCTGCACTTCGTTGCGCGTGAACGCCTCCATCACGGCCGCCTTGTCGGCCGGCGACAGCCGGCCGTGCACGAGCCCGACCTTCAGTTCGGGCAGCGCCGCGGCGAGCGTCTCGTAGGTCTCGACGGCCGTCTGCAGCTGCAGCGTCTCGCTCTCCTCGATCAGCGGGCATACCCAGTACACCTGGCGCCCGGTCAGCGCGGCCTCGCGCACGCGGGCGATCACTTCTTCGCGCCGCGCGTCGCCCACCAGCCGCGTCAGCACCGGCGTGCGGCCGGGCGGCAACTCATCGATCGTCGACACCTCGAGATCGGCGTAATACGTCATCGCGAGCGTGCGCGGGATCGGCGTGGCCGACATCATCAGCTGGTGCGGCTGAAAGTCGCGTGCGCCGTTGGCGGCGTTCGCGGCCTTCGCGCGCAGCGCGAGACGCTGCTCGACGCCGAAGCGGTGCTGCTCGTCGACGATCACGAGGCCCAGCCGCGCGAATTCGACCGTGTCCTGGATGATCGCGTGCGTGCCGATCACGAGCTGCGCGGTGCCGAGCGCGGCCGCCTCGATCGCCGCGCGCTTTTCCTTCGCCTTCAGGCTGCCCGCGAGCCACGCGACCGTGACGCCGAGCGGCTCGAGCCACGCGCGCAGCTTGCGCGCGTGCTGTTCCGCGAGGATTTCGGTGGGCGCCATCAGCGCGGCCTGGTAGCCGGCGTCGATCGCCTGCGTGGCGGCCAGCGCCGCGACGACCGTCTTGCCGCTGCCGACGTCGCCCTGCAGCAGCCGCTGCATCGGGTGCGCAAGCGTGAGGTCGTGCGCGATCTCGTCGACGACGCGCGCCTGCGCGCCCGTCAGCGTGAACGGCAGCGCCGCGTACAGACGCGTGGTCAGCGCATCGGTATCGGTCGCGGTGCGCCGCGGCATCGCGGGCGCGGCGCGCGTGCGGCGCTCTTCGTGCGCGCGCTTCAGCGACAACTGCTGGGCGAGCAGTTCCTCGAACTTGATGCGCGTCCACGCCGGATGCGAGCCGTCCATCAGCGCGGCTTCGTCGGAATCGACGCGCGGGTGATGCAGGATACGCACCGCCTGCTCGAGCGTCGGCACGTCGAGCGGCTTCAGGTAATCGCGCTGGATCTCGGGTGGCAGCAGTTCGGGCAGCGGCGTGCGCTCGACCGCGTTCTCGATCGCCTTGCGCAGATACGCCTGCGACACGCCGGCCGTGCTCGGGTAGACCGGCGTGAGCACCTGCGGCAGCGGCGCATCGGCTTCGACGACGCGCACGGCCGGATGCACCATCTCCATCCCGAAAAAGCCGCCGCGCACGTCGCCGCGCACGCGCAGCCGCTGGCCGACGGCCATCTGCTTGACCTGCGACCCGTAGAAGTTCAGGAAGCGCAGCACGAGCTGCTCGCCGTCGTCGTCCTGGATCTTCACGACGAGCTGGCGGCGCGGCCGGTACGCGACCTCGTTGTCGAACACGACGCCTTCGGTCTGCGCGATGCCGCCCGGCAGCAACTCGCCGATCGGCGTGAGCGTGGTCTCGTCCTCATAGCGCATCGGCAGATGCAGCACGAGATCGATCGAACGCGTGAGCCCGAGCTTCGCGAGCTTGTCGGCGGTTTTCACGGGCTTGTCGGCGGCCGGCTTCTTCTTGCGCTTCGTGCCGGATGCGCCGGGCGCATCCGCTTCGTCGCCGCCCGCGCCCGGTTCGGCGTCGGGCGCGGCGGCCGCGGGCTGCGCGAGCCGGCCGTCGGCGCCGCGCTTCGGGCCGGCGCGGCGGGCGCCGGGGCCCGATGCGGACGGCGCGGGCGACGCGGCATCGTCCGCGTCGAACGGATCGGCGGAATCGGCAACGGCAGCGGGGGAACGGCGTGGTGACACAGGCATCGGATCGTCTGGGTGCTTCGCAAGGCAAGTACAATAGCGGCTTTCACGTCGTCCGAACGAACGACGCCGGCCAGGCCGCGCATCCCGTCATCATAGCGGCTCGCGCGCGCCGATTACGCGTTTCCGCCCTGCCGGCGACGCCCGCCGGCCGCTTCGAACCAGCCCGCATGTTCACGCTTTCCGATTTCGATTTCAATCTGCCGCCCGAGCTGATTGCCCAAACCGCGCTGCCCGATCGCACCGCGAGCCGCCTGCTCGAGGTCGACGGCAGCGTCGCGCCCGCACGCCTCGTCGACCGCCATTTCGCCGAGCTGCCGTCGTGCATCGCGCCGGGCGACCTGCTCGTGTTCAACGATACCAAGGTGCTGAAGGCGCGTTTCTTCGGCCAGAAGGCCAGCGGCGGCAAGATCGAGGTGCTGATCGAGCGCGTGACCGGCACGCACACGGCGCTCGCGCAGATCCGCGCGAGCAAGTCGCCGGGCGCCGGCACGACGCTGCGCCTGGCCGATGCGTTCGACGTGACGGTCGGCGAGCGCGTCGAGCCGTTCTTCACGCTGCACTTCCCCGCGCCGTGCCTCGACCTGATCGAGCAGCACGGCCGGCTGCCGCTGCCGCCGTATATCGAGCACGACGCCGATGCGACCGACGAGACCCGCTACCAGACCGTCTATGCGAGCAACCCGGGCGCGGTCGCCGCGCCCACGGCCGGGCTTCATTTCGACCAGCCGCTGCTGGAGCAGCTCGACGCGATGGGCGTCGAGCGCGCGACGCTGACGCTGCACGTCGGCGCCGGCACGTTCCAGCCGGTGCGCGTCGAGAACATCGCCGAGCACAAGATGCACAGCGAGTGGTACGACCTGCCGCAGTCGCTGGTCGACAAGATCGCCGCGACCCGCGCGCGCGGCGGCAACGTGATCGCGGTCGGCACGACGTCGATGCGCGCGCTCGAAGCCGCGGCGCGCAGCGCCGACGAGGCCGGCCGCCCGCTCGCGGCGACGCAGGCCGAGACCGACATCTTCATCACGCCCGGCTACCGTTTCCGCGTGGTCGACCGGCTCGTGACGAACTTCCACCTGCCGAAGTCGACGCTGCTGATGCTGGTGTCCGCGTTCGCGGGCGTCGAGACGATCCGGGCCGCGTACCGGCACGCGATCGAAGAACGCTACCGCTTCTTCAGCTACGGCGACGCGATGCTGCTCACGCGGCGCGACACGCCGGAGGCGCCGGGCGCGTAAGCGCAGCCGACGGGATCGGCTCGATGCACACGATGGCCGGCGCGTCGCACTGCCGCCATGCCGTTTTTTTACGTTGTGCGCGCTACGCTGGCGCACACCCGCTTTTTCCCGCCGCCGATTTCCCGGGCGGCGTTTCCAACATGCGCCGGACTTGCGATCCGGAGTCAGCGCTTCAGCGCATACTCCGGTCCCATGCAGAGCTTTTTCCGGTAGCAAGGAGCACGACACGATGACCGATGGTTCATCCCACGATACGCACGCTGATACGCACGCCCCCGTGCAGGACCGCCCGGCCAACGGGCTCGAATTCGAATTGCTGACGACCGACGGCCACGCGCGCCGCGGCCGCGTGAAGCTCAATCACGGTACGGTCGAGACGCCGATCTTCATGCCGGTCGGCACGTACGGCACCGTGAAGGCGATCCAGCCGCGCGAGCTGCACGAGATCAAGGCCCAGATCATCCTCGGCAACACGTTCCACCTGTGGCTGCGCCCGGGCCTCGACACGATCGACGCGCACGGCGGCCTGCACGGCTTCATGGGCTGGAACAAGCCGATCCTGACCGATTCGGGCGGCTTCCAGGTGTTCTCGCTCGGCGACCTGCGCAAGATCACCGAGGACGGCGTCACGTTCGCGTCGCCGATCAACGGCGACAAGCTGTTCCTGTCGCCGGAAGTGTCGATGCAGATCCAGAAGGTGCTGAACTCCGACGTCGTGATGCAGTTCGACGAGTGCACGCCGTACGCGACCAACGGCGTGCCGACGACGCACCAGGAAGCGGCCGACTCGATGCGCATGTCGCTGCGCTGGGCGAAGCGCTCGCTCGACGAATTCCACCGGCTCGGCAACCCGAATGCGCTGTTCGGGATCGTCCAGGGCGGGATGTTCGAGGACCTGCGCGACGAATCGCTCGCGGGCCTCGCGGAACTCGGCTTCCACGGCCTCGCGATCGGCGGGCTGTCGGTGGGCGAGCCGAAGGAAGACATGATGCGCGTGCTGCAGCACGTGGGCCCGAAGCTGCCGGCCAACAAGCCGCACTACTTGATGGGCGTGGGCACGCCGGAGGATCTGGTCGAGGGCGTGGCGAACGGCATCGACATGTTCGACTGCGTGATGCCGACCCGCAACGCGCGCAACGGGTGGCTCTTCACGCGCTTCGGCGACGTGAAGATCCGCAACGCGACGCACAAGAACTCGTTGAAGCCGCTCGATTCGACCTGCACCTGCTACACGTGCCAGAACTTCTCGCGCGGCTATCTGCATCACCTGCACCGGGTCGGCGAAATCCTCGGCGCGCAGCTGAACACGATCCACAACCTGCACTACTACCTGCAGCTGATGAGCGAGATCCGCGACGCGATCGAAACGCATACGTTCGACGCATTCCGGCAGCGCTTCGCGGAGGATCGCGCCAGAGGGGTCGACTGACGGGCCGGCCGGCGGCCCGCACCGCGGCCAGTCACATAGGACGCGTACTAATTGGCACACTCAAATCGCCAGTCGCGACCGCCAAACATTACAATTACCTTTCCAAACAAGTCGCAACGGTATCGGTTCGTGCTTTAACAGCTTGATCCGAAAGCGCATTTGCCGATCCGTTCGCGCATGGGGCCGGTGGTAGAATAACCGGCTTATTTTTCGATCTTCCCCTACGGAGAGACCAACGTGCCGTTCATTTCCAATGCCTTCGCGCAAGGCGCCGGTGGCGCCGAATCGAGCCTGATGAGCTTCCTGCCGCTCATCCTGATGTTCGCGGTGCTGTACTTCATCATGATCCGTCCGCAGATGAAGCGTCAGAAGGAACACCGCAACATGCTCGCGGCCATGGCGAAGGGCGACGAAGTCGTCACGAGCGGCGGCCTCGTCGGCAAGGTGACGAAGGTCACCGAAGGCTACATCGGCGTCGAAATCGCCG
>NZ_BCPP01000004.1:0-27012 GCF_016586125.1 Burkholderia sp. E168m23 | reverse complement strand
TTTCGGCGAGCCGCCCGCCAAACAGCGAGCCCATCGCGCCCGCGCCCAGAATTGCAATTCTCATCGTCGGCGCCTCGTCAGAACGGATAGTGGCGCGGGGCCGTCTGCACGGTGATCCAGCGCAGGTCGGTGAACGCGGCGATGCCGGCCTTGCCGCCGAAGTGGCCGAAGCCGCTGTCCTTCACGCCGCCGAACGGCATCTGCGCCTCGTCGTGCACGGTCGGGCCGTTCACGTGACAGATGCCCGCCTCGATGCGCGCCGCGACGCGCAGCGCCCGCGCGACGTCGCGACTGAACACGGCCGACGCCAGCCCGAACGCGTTGTCGTTCGCGCAGCGGATCGCGGCCTCCTCGCCGTCGACGCGCACGATCCCCTTCACCGGGCCGAACGACTCTTCCGCGTAGATGCGCATCGCCGGCGTCACGTGGTCGAGCAGCGTCGCGGGAAACAGCGTGCTGTCGGCCCGGCCGCCGCACCGCAGCGTCGCGCCGTGCGCGAGCGCATCATCGATCAGCGCGTTGCAGCGCTCGACGGCCCTCGTGTCGATCAGCGAACCGAGCACGACGGGCCCGTGGCGCGGATCGCCGAGCGGCAGCGACGCGGCCTTGTCGACGAGCTTCGCGACGAACGCATCGGCGATCGAGGCGTCGACGACGATGCGCTCGGTCGACATGCAGATCTGCCCGGAATTCGCGAATGCGCCGAATGCAGCCGCGGCGACCGCCGCGTCGAGATCGGCATCGGCGAGCACGACGAACGGCGCCTTGCCGCCGAGTTCCAGCACCGACGGCTTCAGGTGACGCGCGCACGCTTCGGCGACGATCCGCCCGACCCGCGTCGAGCCGGTGAAATTCACGCGGCGCACGGCCGGATGCGCGATCAGGGCGTCGACGACGGCGCCCGCATCGTCGGGCGCATTCGTCACGAAATTGACGACGCCCGGCGGCAGTCCGGCCTCCTGCAGCGCCTCGACGACCAGCCCGTGCGTGACCGGGCACAGTTCCGAGCCCTTCAGCACGACCGTGTTGCCACACGCGAGCGGCAGCGCGAGCGCGCGCGTCGCGAGAATCACCGGCGCATTCCACGGCGCGATGCCGAGCACGACGCCGGCCGGCTGCCGCACGCCCATCGCGAGCGAGCCCGGCACGTCGGACGGAATCAGCTCGCCGCCGACCTGCGTGGTCAACGACGCGGCCTCGACGAGCCCGCTCGCCGCGAGCTGCACGTTGAAGCCGGCCCACAGCGCGGACGCGCCCGTCTCGGCCGCCATCGCGGCGACGAACTGCTCGTGCTTCGCTTCGAGCGCGGCGGCCGCCTTCAGCAGCAACGCGCGCCGCGCGCCGGGGCCGAGCGCAGCCCAGTCGGGAAACGCGCGGGCAGCCGCATCGGCCGCCGCGCGCGCATCGTCGACGGTGCACGCGGGCGCTTCGGACGCGACTTCGCCGTCGAGCGGGTTGCGGCGCACGAAGGTCGCGCCGCCGGACGAGTGGCGGCGTTCGCCGCCGATCAGCATCGCTACGGTTTGCATGGAATCTCCGGAAAGACGCGCGCGGCGCGTCACGCAATCTCGACTTCGACGACGACCGGCGTCGCCGCGCGCAGCGCGTCGGTCAGCGCGTCGCGCAGCCTCGCCGCTTCGGCGACGCGCACGCCGCGACAGCCCATCCCTTGCGCGAGCGCGACGAAATCCAGGTCGGGCAGATCGGTGCCTTGCACCGGGTCGCCGGGGCCGAAGCCGAACACGGGCGCGAAATCCTGCAGCGCCGCGTAACGCCGGTTGTTCAGGATCACGAACGTGATCGGCAGCTTCAACTGCGCGGCGCTCCACAGCGCCTGGATCGAATACAGGCTCGAGCCGTCGCCGATCAGCGCGATCACGCGTCGGCCCGGCTGCGCGAGCGCGACGCCGACGGCGGCCGGCATCCCGTAGCCCAGCCCGCCGCTGTCCATCGTGTAGAACGTGCCGCTGCGCGTGAACGGCAGATGTTCCTGCATCACCGGCCGCGCGCTCGGCGCCTCCTCGACGACGATGTCGTGCGCGTCGCGCACGTCGGCGAGCGTCTGCAGCGCGAACGCGACCGACATGCGTTCGCCGGCAGCAGGCGCGTCGACGCGCAGCCGCGGCGCGCGCGGCGCGGGCATCGGCCGCTCGGGCGGCGCGGGCCGCGCCAGCAGATCGCGCGCGGCGAGCCGCAAATTGCCGACCACCGCGTCGCCCGACGGCGTCCACGCGGCGACGCCCGGATCGTCGACGAGCTGCACGAGCGTCGCGCCCGGCGGCACGTGCGGGCCGAAGCCCTCGATGTGATAGGTGAACGCAGGCGCGCCGAACGCGAACACGAGATCGTGCCCGTCGAGCCGCGCGACGATCTTCTCGCGGATCGCGGGCAGGAAGCCGGCGAACAGCGGATGATCCTCCGGAAAACTGCAGCGCCCCGACATCGGCGCGACGTACACGCGCGCACGGTGCCGCTCGGCGACGCGCACGACGTCGTCCCACGCGCCCGCGCGATCGACGGCCGCGCCGACCACGAACGCCGGGCGGCGCGCCGCGTCGAGCGCGTCGCCAAGTCGCGCAAGCGCGTCGGGATCGGGCCGCACGATGCTGCTCACGTCACGGCGCGGCAGCAATTCGGCCGGCTGATCCCAGTCGTCGACCGGAATCGACACGAACACGGGGCCGCGCGGCTCCTGCATCGCGATGCGGTACGCCCGCGCGATCGCGGCCGGCACGTCCTGCGCGCGCGCCGGCTCGATGCTCCATTTCACGTACGGCTTCGGCAGCTCGGCGGCCTGCGTCGCGCCGAGGAACGGATCGAACGGCAGAATCGCGCGCGCCTGCTGGCCCGCGGTGACGATCAGCGGCGAGCGGTTCTTGAACGCGGTGAAGAGATTGCCCATCGCGTTGCCGACGCCCGCCGCCGAATGCAGGTTCACGACCGCCGCATTGCCGGTGGCCTGCGCGTGACCGTCGGCCATCCCGACCACGACGGCCTCCTGCAGGCCGAGCACGTAGCGGAAATCGGCGGGGAAGTCGCGGAACATCGGCAGCTCGGTCGAGCCGGGGTTGCCGAACACGCGGTCGATGCCGAACTGGCGGAACAGGTCGATCACGGCGTCGCGGACCGTGACGGGTGCGGCGGATTGGGACGGGGTGCCGGACATGCTCGGGCGTCTCCTCGATGGCTTGGCGGTTTCCACAGTATCGAAGCGCAAGCCATTCACGGATACTGTATTTTTTGCGCAAAGCCATTACGTTCCAGCATGACTTTCGATCTCCGACAGTTGCGTGCGTTCACCACGATCGTCGCGTGCGGCAGCCTCGGCCGCGCGGCCGACGCGCTGCACGTCACGCAGCCGGCGCTGAGCCGGATCCTGAAGCGGCTCGAGGATCAGGTCGGCGCGCCGCTGTTCGAACGCCATTCGAAGGGCGTGCAGCTCACCGCGTTCGGCGAAGCGTTGCTGCCGCACGCGACGCTGCTGCAGCACGAGGCCGAGCATGCGCGCGAGGAACTGGACGCGATGCGCGGGCTCGCGAAGGGCACGATCAAGGTCGGCACGGTGGGCAGCATCGCGAGCCTCGTGTTGCCGGTCGCGGTCGGCCGCGTGCTCGATCGCTGGCCGAACCTGCGCGTCGAAATCATCGAAGGCGTGTGGGACCGGCTCGCGGAAGGGCTGATCAAGCACGAGATCGATCTTGCGCTGTCCGCGCACGGGCCCGATACCGACGAGATCGTCGCGATTCCCGAGTGCCGCTGGGAAGACCGCAGCCATATCGTTGCGGCGCCGCACCATCCGCTGCGCGTGCTCGGCCGCCCGCCGACGCTCGCCGATACGCTGCACGCACGCTGGGCGATTCCGCCGCGCGGCACCGCGCCGTTCGACCACATGCGCGCGACCTTCGACGCACACGGGCTGCCGTTGCCCGACATCGCGGTCGAGACGCGCTCGGTCACGACGCTGAAAAGCCTGGTCGCGCATGCGGGATTCCTCTGCTGGATGGCCGAACCGATGTACGGGGCGGAACGACGCGCCGGCACGATCGACACGCTGCCCGTGCGCGAAGTCGTCGCAGTGCGCACGCTCACCGCGTTCCGGCGCCGTCACGGCATCCTCCCCGGGCCGACCGGCAAGCTGCTCGACGAACTCGTCGCACTCACGCGCGAAGGGCGCTGACGCCCTTTTCCAGCGGCTCCCCGCGCCCGCCCTGCCCGCACGGCGCCGCAGCGCACCATCGAAATGCCGTGTCCCCGCCTTGACTTTCGTCCGCCTGAATACGATCATTCGCTCACACAAAGAGCAAAAGATCGTATTCGGCAGGATAGACAGGCTGGAACAGGAGACACCGGATGAGCGAATCGCCCGCCGCCCACGCGCCCGTGCTGCTGCACATCGGCGCGGGCTCGTTTCACCGCGCGCACCAGGCGTGGTATCTGCATCGCGTGAACGCGGCCGTGCCGGCCGACGAACGCTGGTCGCTAACCGTCGGCAACATCCGCGACGACATGCGCGCGACGATGGACGCGCTCGCCGCGCAGCACGGTGCGTACACGCTCGAAACCGTCACGCCGCAAGGCGAGCGCGCGTACGAGACGATCCGTGCGATCACGCGCGTGCTGCCGTGGTCGATCGACCTCGCCGCGCTGATCGACGCCGGCGCCGATCCGGCCTGCCGGATCGTGTCGTTCACCGTCACCGAAGGCGGCTACTACCTCGACGAACACAACCGGCTCGACATCGCGAACGCCGATCTCGCCGCCGACCTGCAGGGCGCACGCACGACGCTGTACGGCGCGCTCGCCGCGCTGCTCGCCGAACGCGTGAAGCGCGGCGCGGGGCCGCTCACGCTGCAAAGCTGCGACAACCTGCGCAACAACGGCGCACGGTTTCGCGCGGGGATGCGCGAATTCCTCGAACGGCGCGGCGAAGGCGGCCTGCTCGCATGGTTCGATGCGCACGTCGCGACGCCCAGCGCGATGGTCGACCGCATCACGCCGCGCCCGACCGCCGACGTGCGCGAGCGCGTCCTCGCGGCCACCGGCATCGACGACGCGTGCCCGGTGATGGGCGAATCGTTCATCCAGTGGGTGATCGAGGACCGCTTCGCGGCCGGTCGCCCGCGCTGGGAGCTGGCCGGCGCCGAACTCGTCGACGACGTGCATCCGTACGAGGAAGCGAAGATCCGCATCCTCAACGCGACGCACAGCTGCATCGCATGGGCCGGCACGCTCGCGGGCCATACCTACATCCACGAAGGCACGCACGACCCGGCGATCCGCCGCTTCGCGCACGACTACGTGACGCAGGACGTGATCCCGTGCCTCACGCCGAGCCCGCTCGATCTCGCACGCTATCGCGACGTCGTGCTGGAGCGCTTCGGCAATCCGTACGTGCTCGACACGAACCAGCGGGTCGCGGCCGACGGTTTCTCGAAGATCCCCGGCTTCATCGCGCCGACGCTCGTCGAATCGTTCGCTCGCGGCGCGGCACCCGTCGCCACCGCCGTGCTGCCCGCGCTGTTCCTGCGCTTTCTCGAACGCTGGGCGCGCGGCACGCTGCCATATGCGTACCAGGACGGCGTGATGGACGACGGCAGCGCACGCGCGATCGTCGAAGCCGACGACCCGGTCGTCGCGTTGTGCGCGAGCCGCGCCTTGTGGGGCTCGCTCGCCGGCAACGCGGCGCTGTTCGACGCGCTGCGCGCCGGGCTCGCGCGCGTCGACGCCTGGCTCACCGCCCGCTGATGACCCGCGCGCGGCGCCCGGCCGCGCAGCCGGGCGAACCCGCTTGGCACAGGCCGTGCGGCACGGCTAAAGTAGCGGCTCCTCACTGACCGAACGGATCGCTCATGTATCTCGGCATCGACCTCGGCACCTCCGAAGTGAAGGTGCTGCTGCTCGCCCCGGACGGCGCGGTCGTCGGCACCGCCGGCTCGCCGTTCAGCGTGTCGCGGCCGCATCCGCGCTGGGCGGAACAGCATCCGGACGACTGGTGGCAAGGCACGCTCGCCGCGCTCGCGGCGCTGCGCGAACGGCACCCGCAGGCGTTCGCGCAGGTGCGCGGCATCGGCCTGTCGGGCCAGATGCACGGCGCGGTGCTGCTCGGCCGCGACGATCGCGTGCTGCGCCCCGCGATCCTGTGGAACGACATGCGCAGCGCCGACGAATGCGCGCTGCTCACCGAACGCGCCCCCGATCTCCATGCGCTGGCCGGCAACCTCGCGATGCCCGGCTTCACCGCGCCGAAACTGCTGTGGGTCGCGAAGCACGAACCCGACGTGTTCGCGGCGACCGCGTGCGTGCTGATGCCGAAGGACTACCTGCGCTTCCGGCTGACCGGCGCGAAAGTGTCCGATCCGTCGGACGCGGCCGGCACGCTGTGGCTCGACGTCGCGCGCCGCGACTGGTCCGATGCGCTGCTCGCCGCGTGCGGGATGACGCGCGGGCAGATGCCGCGCATCGTCGAGGGCAATGCGCCATCCGGCACGCTGCGTGCGGACGTCGCACGCGAGTTGGGGTTGTCCGAGGCCGTGCTGGTCGCGGGCGGCGGCGGCGACAACGCGACGAGCGCGCTCGGCATCGGCGCGATCCACGCGGGCGACGGCTTCGTGTCGCTTGGCACGTCCGGCGTGCTGAGCGTGGTCGGCGACCGCTTCATGCCGAATCCCGCGTCGGCCGTGCATGCGTTCTGCCATGCGATTCCCGATCGCTGGCAACTGATGAGCGTCGTGCTGTCGGCCGCGAGTTGCCTGCGCTGGGTCTGCAAGCTGACCGGCACCGACGAGCCTGCGCTGCTCGCCGAAGTCGAGGCGCTCGACCCCGACGCGCTCGCCGCCGCCCCGCTGTTCCTGCCCTACCTGTCGGGCGAGCGCACGCCGCACAACGATCCGTACGCGCAGGGCGTGTTCTTCGGGATGACGCACGCGACCGACCGCGCGCACCTCGGCTATGCGGTACTCGAAGGCGTGACGCTGGGCCTCGCCGACGGCCTCGACGCGCTGCACGCGGCCGGCGTCGAGACCGACCAGTTGTCGCTGATCGGCGGCGGCGCGCGCAGCGCGTTCTGGGCGCAACTGATCGCGGACGCGCTGAACGTGCGCACGCGTCAGCACGGCGGCGGCGAAACCGGCGCGGCGCTCGGCGCGGCACGGCTCGGCTGGCTGGCCGTCGGCGGCGATCCGCAGACGGTGCTGACCAAACCGCCGGTGCGCGCCGAATACGCACCGGACGCCGCCCGCCATGCGCGGCTGCGCGAACGCCTCGATGCGTTCCGCACGCTGTACCGTCACGTGCGGCCGCTGTACGAACCGTCGCGCGCACGGCTCGCGTAGGCGCCGCGCTTACGCGACCGGCCGCCGGCCGTGCGCGCGACATGCGTTACAGTGGATGCCGTCATGCGGCCCGCCGGCCGGCCCGCGGGGCGGCCCCCAGATCCGAACCGAATCGCTATCGTGTCCAAGTCCTCAGAAAAACTCGATCTCGCCACGCGCGCCGCGTGGCTCTACTACGTCGCGGGCGACACGCAGAACGAAATCGCCGAAAAACTGCAGGTGTCGCGCCCCGTCGCGCAGCGCCTCGTCGCGTTCGCGGTCGAGAAGAACCTGATCCGCGTGCGCGTCGACCATCGACTCGCCGACTGCCTCGATCTCGGCGCGCAGCTGTCGAAACGCTACGGCCTCGCGATGTGCGAGGTCGTGCCCGTCGACGCCGATGCGCCCGACGCGATCGACCGCAAGCTCGCGGTCGCCGGCGCGCAGGTGATGGAGCGCTACCTGAACGAAACACGGCCGATGGTGATCGCGGTCAGCAGCGGCCGGACGCTGAAGGCCGCGGTCGCGCAGATCGCGCAGATCGACCGCCCGCAGCACCGGCTCGTGTCGATGGTCGGCGCGATCGCGGCCGACGGCTCGTCGAACCGCTACGACGTCGCGCAGTACATCTCCGAGAAAACCGGCAGCAAGCACTTCCTGCTGCCCGCGCCGCTGTTCGCGGATAGCGACGCCGAGCGCGCGCAGTGGTGCAATCACCGGCTGTACCGGATCGTCGAGGCGCTGTCGGGCGAGGCCGACGTCGCGTTCGTCGGGATCGGCAACATCGGCCCGCACTGCCCGCTCTACGAAGACGGCTTCATCACCGAACAGGAGCGCGACGAGATGACCGCGCTCGGCGCGGTGGCCGAACTGCTCGGCGTGCCGATCGACGCGCAGGGCACGCAGATCACCGTGTCGACCAGCGCGCGCGTGACGAGCGTCGCGCTCGCCACGCCGCCGAAGCTGCCGACGATCGCGTTCGCCGGCGGCCCGAAGAAACACGACGCGGTGATTGCCGCGCTGCGCGGCGGCTGGCTGTCGGGGCTCGTCACCGACGAAGCCTGCGCGCGCGCCGCGCTCGCCGCGAAGGCGGCCTGACGCGGCCGTCGCCCGCACGGGTTCAGGCCGCGCGCGGCGCCGGAAACGCATGGCGGCGTGCGCGCCACGCGCCGACCCACGCCAGCGCCAGCAGCGCGACGAGCACCCACGGAATCGCGCCGGCGCCGGTCGCGCCGAGCAGCATCCCGCCCGCGATGCCACCGCCGGCGATCGCGAGATTCCAGACCGTCACCAGCATCGACTGCGCGACGTCGGCCGACTCCCCCGCCGCGTTCGCGGTGGCCGTCTGGAACAGCGTCGGCGCGCCGCCGAACGCGAGCCCCCACAGCACGACGCCCGCATAGACGAACGTCATCCCCGACCCGGCGCCGAGCATCGCCGCCGCCAATGCGAACAGCGCGATGCTCGCGAGCGTCAGCCGCCGCTGCGCGACGCCGATCCATGCACCCGTCAGCGCGATGCCGACGAGGGACGCGACGCCGAACACGAACAGCACCACATCGACCTGCGCGCCCATCCGCACGCCCGCAAGGAACGGCGCGACGTACGTGTACAGCATGTTGTGCGCGAGCACGTACGCGAACATCACCGTCAGCACCGGCCGCACGCCGGGCAGCGCCATCACGCCGAGCACCGGCTCGCGCGCGCCGGCCGGCTGGCCCGGATAGTCGGGCACGCGCAGGCGAATCCAGCCGATCAGCGCCAGCGCCGCGACCGTGATCCCGGCGAACGCGACGCGCCAGCCGAACATCGCGCCGAGCGCCGTGCCGGCCGGAATGCCGATCGACATCGCTGCCGGTATGCCGAGCATCGCGACCGCGATCGCCCTGCCGCGCAGCGACGGGTCGACCAGCCGGCTCGCGTAGCCCGCCAGCAGCGCCCACAGCAGCCCGGCCGACATCCCCGCGACGAAGCGCGCGGCCAGCGTGAGCGCGTAGTACGGCGACGCGGCCGTCAGCGCATTCGACACGACGAAGCCGGCCAGCGCCGCGAGCAGCAACCGGCGCCGGCGCATCGCACGCGTCGCGGCGACGAGCGGGATCGCCGCGACGATCGAACCCAGCGCGTAGACGGTCACCAGTTGACCGATCAGCGCCTCGGTCACGTGCAGGTCGGCGCTCATCAGCGGCAGCAGGCCGGCCGGCAACGCTTCGGTGAGCACCGTGATGAAGCCGGCGGTGGCCAGCGCGAACAGGTTCGCGACGGGCAGACGTGCACGAGCCGGCGCGGACGAATCTGCCGCACGATCGACAGCGCGGTCGGAGACGGATACGCACTCGCTCATGCCGCGCTCCGGTCGTCGATGCCATACACCGCATCGCGCACGTCGGTGACGATGCGCCCGTGCATCCCTTCGTATAACGTATTGGTCAGTGCGACGACCGTCAGCCCGGCTGCGCGGTCGACGAACCACGCATGCCCGTACGCACCGCCCCAGCGCCAGGTGCCGACCGACTCCGGCGATTGCGCGGCCACCGGGTCATGCAGCACGGAAAAACCGAGTCCGAAACCGAATCCCGGCGCATCCGGCAAGTCGTGCGCGCCCGGCTGCACCCGCGCCATCTCGTCGATCCAGCGCGGTGCGAGCCAGCCGTCGAGGCCCGTGCGCAGCGTATCGAGCAGCGTCAGGCAATCGTGCGCGGTGCCGACCATGCCCGCGCCGCCCGACGGCCACGCGGTCGCGTCGAACGCGCGCGCCGGCTCGAAGCGGATACCGACCGTGCCGTCGAACACCGGCACGAGATCGTCGTCCGCCATCCGGCGCGGCACGTCGGGCGTGCTGACGTAAGGCGTCGCCAGACGCGCCGCGTCATGCGTGAAAAATGCCGTGTCGGCCATCCCGAGCGGCGTCGTCACGAGCGCCGCCACGGCGTCGGCGAGCGGGCGGCCGTCGACCGCCTCGATCAGCGCGCCGACCACGTCGGTCGCAAGCGAGTAGCCCCACGACGTGCCGGGCGCGAACTGCAGCGGCACGCCGGCGATGCGCCGCACGTTCTCGGCGAGCGACAGGCTCGCGCGATCCATCCCGTCGGACACGCCCGCGCGTGCATACGGGCCGTCGGCGTCGGCTTCGAGAAAGCGATAGCCGAGCCCGGCCGTGTGCGACAGCAGATGCCGCAGCGTGATGTTCGCCGGCGTGCCGTCCGCGAGCGTCGGCGTGAACGCGGGCAGCCAGCGCGCGACCGGCTCGTCGAGCCCGATCTTCGATGCCGCGACCAGCCGCATCGCGGCGGCCGTCACGATCGGCTTGGATACCGACGCGAGCCGGAACAGCGTGTCCTCGCGCATCGGCGTGCCGGCTTCGCGATCGGCCAGCCCGGCCGCGCGTGCATAACGCAATTCGCCGTCGCGCGCGACCAGCACGACCGCGCCGACCGCGCGCGCATCGGCCAGCGCGCGGTCGAGCACGGCATCGAGCCGGGCGCGCAGCGCGGCATCCGGTTCGGCGCGGCGGGCGGTGACAGGCAGTGATGACATGGCGTGACCTCGAACAGTGAAGGAACGCCCATCGTAGGGAGCCGGCACGAGAAGAAAAATCGGGTTAGAGTTCCGGACACTCCGGACATGGGTGTCCGCAATCGGGAACCTGCATGGAAAATCTTGGCGGCTTCGTCGTGTTCGTCCAGGTCGCGGAAACGCGCAGCTTCGTCGCGGCCGGCCGAGCGCTCGGACTGTCGGCATCGGCGATCGGCAAGCGCATCGCGCGGCTCGAGGCACGCCTGAACGTGCGGCTCTTTCACCGCAGCACGCGCAGCATCACGCTGACGGCCGAAGGCACGCGCTTTCTCGAACGATGCCGGCGCGTGATCGCCGAAATCGACGCGGCCGAGCAGGAACTGACGCAGAGCGTCGAGGCGCCGCGCGGGCGGCTGCGCGTGAGCCTGCCGACGATCGGCACGTTGCTACTGCCGGTGCTCGCCGATTTCATGGCCGCGTATCCGGAGATCGAGCTCGACATCGATTTCAGCGACCGGATCGTCGACGTGATCGACGAAGGCTTCGACGTGGTACTGCGCACCGGCCATCCGACCGATTCCCGGCTGTCGTCGCGGCTGCTCGGCCACTTCCGCCAGCACCTGGTCGCGTCGCCCGACTATCTCGAACGGCACGGCACGCCGCGCACGCCGGCCGACCTCGCGCAGCACCGCTGCCTGCATTACCGATTCCCGAGCAGCGGCAAGCTCGAGATCTGGCCGCTGCGCGCGCCGCGCGCCGGCACGCCGCCGGAGGTACCCGTCTCGATGGTCAGCAACAACGCCGAGACGCGCCTGTGCTTCGCGCTGCGCGGGCTCGGCATCGCGTGCCTGCCCGAGTTCTTCGTGCGCGACACGCTCGCCGACGGCAGGCTGCGCGCAGTGCTCGACGATCACGTCGCGAGCCGCACGCCGTTCTACGTGCTATGGCCGTCGGGCCGCCATCCGCTGCCCAAGCTGCGCGCGTTCGTCGACTACATGGCCGAGCATTTGCGGCTGTAACCGGCGCGCGGCCGTCAAGCCGCCTTCGCGTGCGCGCTGAGCCGCCGCAGCGCCTGCCCGTGCTCGTCGAACAGGTGGCAGTGCTCGGCCTGCGCATGCACGCGCAGCGCCTCGCCGGTGCGGTACGTGTCGAGCGGCGGAATCCGCGCGATCAGCCCGTCCGGTGCGACGGCCGACTCCGCATACAGGTACGCGGCGTCGCCGAGCGACTCGACGGCCATCGTCCGCGCGGCGACGCCCGCCGCCGCATCGACCAGCAGATGCTCGGGCCGCACGCCGACGGTCACCGCGGCGCCGCGCTGCAGCCCCGCCGCATCGACCGCGACATGCTGCGTCTCGCCGCTGTCGAAGCGCACGAGCACGCCGCCCGCATCGGCCGATTCGACCGTGCCCTTCAGGAAGTTCATCTTCGGCGAGCCGATGAAGCCCGCGACGAACTGGTTCGCCGGCGCGTGATACAGCGCGTTCGGCGTGCCGACCTGCTGCACCGCGCCGCCCGACAGCACGACGATCTTGTCGGCGAGCGTCATCGCCTCGACCTGGTCGTGCGTCACGTAGATCATCGTCGTCTTCAGCTCGTCGTGCAGCCGCGCGAACTCCAGCCGCATCTTCACGCGCAGCGCGGCGTCGAGGTTCGACAGCGGTTCGTCGAACAGGAACACCTTCGGCTTCCTCGTGATCGCGCGGCCGATCGCGACGCGCTGCCGCTGGCCGCCCGACAACTGCTTCGGCTTGCGGTCGAGCAGGTGATCGATGTGCAGGATCTTCGCGGCCTGCTTCACGGCCTGGTCGATCTCGGGCTTCTTCGCGCCGGCGAGCTTCAGGCCGAACGCCATGTTGTCGTACAGCGTCATGTGCGGGTACAGCGCATACGACTGGAACACCATCGCGATGCCGCGCTTCGCGCTCGGCACGTCGTTGACCTTCGCGCCGTCGATCAGCAGGTCGCCGTTCGAAATGTCTTCCAGGCCGGCGATCATCCGCATCAGCGTGGATTTGCCGCAGCCGCTCGGGCCGACGAACACGACGAATTCGCCGTCGGCGATGTCGAGGTTCACGTTGCGCAGCACTTCGGTGTCGTCGTAGCGCTTCGCGATGTTGCGCAGGAGCACGCTTGCCATGATCTGTCTCCGTTCGTTCGTGATGCGCCGCGTTGAAAGCGGCGCGCCTTCGTTCCTGATTGCTAGTTCGGCAGCACCGCGCCCGTCGCCTGCCAGCGCGCGACGTAGCCGGGCAGCTCGTGCATGTCGTCGAATACGTGCCGCGCGCCGATGCCGCGCAACGCGTCGATCTGCGCCGCCGACGCGTGCCCGCCGCCGACGAAGCCGAGCACGGTCATGCCGGCCGCGGCCGCCGCGGTGATGCCGGTCACGCTGTCCTCGACCACCAGGCATTGCGCGGGCACCACGCCGAGCGCGCGTGCGGCTGCCAGATACACGTCGGGCGCCGGCTTCGGCCGCGCGACCGAATCCGCGCAGAACAACCGGTCGCCGAAAAAGCGCGCGAGGCCGGTGCGCGCGAGCGCCGCTTCGACGTACGCGCGATAGCTGTTGCTCGCGCACGCCGTCGTCAGGTCGATCGCGGCCAGCGCCGCATCGATGCCGTCGACCATCGGCGCGTTGACGGCCGCCGCCTCAACCGCGCGGCGGATCGCGTCGACGTCGTCGGCCGACAGCGTGCGGCCGACCGCGTCGCTCGCGCCAGCTAGCACGCGCTCGATGCGCAGCCCGAGCAGCGGCATCACGGCCGGCCGCGCATCGACGCCCGGCCAGCGCGCATCGAGTTCGCGCACGATCACGTCGGCGGCCACGGCCTCGCTGTCGATCAGCACGCCGTCGCAATCGCAGATCAGCACGTTCACGCCGTGACCGGCCGCGCCTTTGCTTGCGCCGCTCATTTAACCGCCCCGAACGTGAGCCCGCGCACGAGCTGCTTCTGCGACAGCCAGCCGACGATCAGGATCGGCGCGACCGCGAGCAGCGAAGCCGCGGACAGCTTCGCCCAGAACAGCCCTTCGGGGCTCGAGTACGACGCGATGAACACCGTCAACGGCGCCGCGTTCGAGCTCGACAGGTTGATGCTCCAGAACGCCTCGTTCCACGACAGGATCACGAGCAGCAGCGCGGTGGACGCGAGCCCCGGTAGCGCCATCGGCATCAGCAGGTAGACGATCTCCTGCCACGTCGACGCGCCGTCGATGCGCCCGGCTTCCAGGATGTCCTTCGGGATCTCGTTGAAGTACGTGAAGGTCATCCACACCGCGATCGGCAGGTTGATCAGCGTATAGACGATCACGAGCCCCGACACGGTATCGAGCAGCCCCGCGTTCTTCCACAGCAGGTAGATCGGCACCAGCACGCCGACTGACGGCATCATCTTGGTCGACAGCATCCACAGCAGCACCTTCTGCGTGCGGTGGTTCGGGAAGAACGCCATCGCGTACGCGGCCGGCACCGCGAACAGCAGCGAGATCACCGTGACGCCGGCCGAGATCAGGATCGAATTCCACGCGAACCCGAAGTAGTTGCTGCGCGCGAACACCTCGCGGAAGCTGTCCAGCGTCGGCATGAAGAACAGCGTCGACGCGTACGCCTGCTGTTCGGTCTTGAACGCGGTGATCGCCATCCAGAAGATCGGGAAGAACAGCAGGAGCGCGATCAGCCACGCGAGCGTACCGGGCAGCGCGCGCCGCACGAGATCGAACACGGCCGGCGTGCGCCGGCCTGCCAAGGTCAGGTCGCTCATTTTTCGTACTCTCCCTTCAGGTTGCGCGCGAGCATCCGCACGAGGAAGAACGACACGACGTTCGCGACCACGACGGCGATGATGCCGCCCGCGGATGCGAGGCCGACGTCGAACTGCTGCAGGCCGAGCGCATAGATCAGGTACGACAGGTTGGTCGTCGCGTCGCCCGGGCCGCCGCCGGTCGTCGTATAGATTTCCGCGAAGATCGACAGCAGGAAGATCGTCTCCATCATCACGACCACGGCGATCGCGCGCTTCAGGTGCGGCAGCGTGATGTAGAAGAACATCGCGATCGGGCCGGCGCCGTCGATGCGCGCGGCCTCCTTCTGCTCCTGGTCGAGCGACTGGATCGCGGTGAACAGGATCAGGAACGCGAACGGCAGCCACTGCCACGCGACGATGATGATCACGGCGGTCAACGGGTAATCGGCGAACCAGTCGATCGGCGTCATCCCGAGCGCGCGCATCGCGTTCGCGACGAGCCCGTACACCGGATGCAGGATCATGTTCTTCCAGATCAGCGCGGAGACGGTCGGCATCACGAAGAACGGCGCGATCGCGAGCAGCCGCGCGACGCCCTGCCCGTAGAACTTGCGGTCGAACAGCACGGCCATCAGCACGCCGCCGATCACGGTGATCGCGAGCACCGCGCCGATCAGCACCAGCGTGTGCCAGATCGCCGGCAGGAACGACGGATCGGTCGCGAGGAAGCGGTAGTTGTCGAACCCGGCGAAGCCCTTCACGTCCGGGTTCAGCAGGTTGTAGCGCGAGAACGAATACCAGATCGTCATCGCGAGCGGAATCGACATCCACAGCAGCAGCACCGCGACGGACGGCGACACGAGCCAGCTCGCGCCGCCGCGCGCGCGGCGCGGGGCGCCGGGCGGCGACGACGCGTCGCCGACCGACGGCGCGTGAGCGTGACTCAGGGGAAGACGCAGGTGACGCATGATCGGAGTCCCTCCGGTTGATGCGCGGGCGCGAACGGCCTGCCCGCCTGTCGGCCTAGCCGGCCCGCGCCGTGCACCAAGGCGCACGATGCGGGCCGCGCGACGGCTTGCGCGTTACTTCTTGTAGCCGGCCTGCCGCACTGCGCGGTCGGCCGCGGCCTGTCCGGCGGCGAGCGCCTGGTCGACCGACATCTGGCCCGCGACCGCGCCCGCGATCGACTGGCCGACCACCGTGCCGAACGACTGGAATTCAGGAATCCCGACGTACTGCACGCCCGTGTACGGCACCTTCTTCAGCGACGGATCGTTCGGGTCGGCCGTCTCGATCGCCTTCAGCACGAAGTCCGAGAACGGCGCGGCGGCCTTGTACTCGGCGCGCTGATACGTCGACGTACGCGTGCCCGGCGGCACCGACGCCCAGCCTTCGTCCTTGCCGACCATCTCGATGTACTGTTTCGACGTCGCCCACGCGATGAACTTGCGCGCGGCGTCCTGCTGCTTCGACGTCTTCGGCACGGCCAGCGCCCACGCCCACAGCCAGTGCGAGCCCTTCGGCGTCGCGGCGACCGGCGCGGCCGCGAAGCCGATCTTGTCGGCCACCTGCGACTGCTGCTTGTTGTAGAGCATCCCGGCCGCGACCGTCGCGTCGATCCACATCGCGCACTTGCCGGACGCGGTCAGCGTCAGGTTCTCGTTGAAGCCGTTCGAGCTCGCTCCCGGCGGGCCGTTCTTCTTCAGCAGGTTCACGTAGAAATTGATCGCCTTCTTCCATTCGGGCGACGTGAGCTGCGCGTTCCAGTTCTCGTCGAACCAGCGTCCGCCGAACGTGTTCACGACCGTCGACACGTACGCCATGTTCTCGCCCCAGCCGGCCTTGCCGCGCAGGCAGATCCCGTAGGTGCCCTTCGACTTGTCGGTCAGCTTGTCCGCGAATTCGGCGATCTGGTCGTAGGTCGGCTGGTCGGGCATCTTCAGCCCCTTCGCCGCGAACAGGTCCTTGCGGTAGAACGTCATCGAGCTTTCGACGTAGAACGGCAGCGCGTAGAGCTGACCGTTGTACGACAGGCTGTCGCGCGCGGTCTTCACGATGTCGTTCAGGTCGTAGTCGGCCGGCAGCCCCGTGATCGGCGCGAGCCAGCCACGCTTGCCCCACTGCGGCGTTTCATAGGTGCCGATCGCCATCACGTCGAACTGGCCGCTGCCGGTCGTGATGTCGGTCGTCGCGCGCTGGCGCAGCACGTTCTCCTCGAGGATCACCCAGTTCAGCTTGATGTCGGGGTTCGCCTTCTCGAACGCCGGCGACAGCTTCTTCAGCTCGATCATGTCGGGGTTGTTCAGCGTCGCGATCGTCAGCGTGCCGGCGGACGCCGCGCAGGCCGCCGTCGCGAGCGCGGCTCCGGCGAAACAGCGTGCGGCGGCGTCGAGCATCTTTCGTTGCATGGCATGTCTCCTGTGATTGTTCGAAATGTCGTCGGTCTTGTGTCGGTGTTGCGTCGTTTCCTTCGCGGCCCGTCATGCCGGCCGCTGCATCCCGCACGCGCGCGCATAGTGCGCGATCACGTCGCGTATCCGGTGGCGCACCCATGCGCGCGGCTCTTTCGCGAGGCCGCCCGCGCGGCACGCCGCGTAGACATCCGGCAGCCACTGCGCGACGAGCGTCTCCGGCACCGGCTGCCGCGCGAGGTTGCCGAACAGCTGCTCGACCGCGGCCGCGACGGCCGGCTGCAGCCAGTAATAGCGGATGCGGTCGCTGTAGCTGAACTGGCGCGCGAGCCGCTGCGCGGTCTCGTCGCCGCGGTAGTACGGCGCCCAGTGTTCGGGCTGCGCGCGCATCGCCGCATCGACGACGTCGCGCAACCGCGAGCGCTGCGCGACGTCGTCGATCAGCGCGTCCTCGATGAACGTCAGCGCGAACAGCGCCTCGCGCAGCGCGAACGTCAGCGCGGGGCCGACCTTCAGCACCGCGAAGTGGTCGCGCACCAGCGCGGCGAGCGCGGCTTCCGTCTGGTAATCGGTCGAATGCGCTTCGAACACGAGGCGCGGTGTCTGCAGGATACTCGCGCCCAGTGACGCGGCCTTGGCACTGTCGTAATCGAGCACGTGGCGATCGTCGAAGTCGACGCCCGGCTGCGCGACGATCGCGACGACGCGCGTCCACGCGTCGTCGAGCCCGGCCGCCGAGAACGCGCGGCGGTGCGCGTCGAGCGTCGCCGCGATGCTGTCGCTGCGCGTGACCGCGATCTGCGCGATCGCATCGTTACTTGCGTCGCCGCTCACCTCGCCGCCCGGCGTCGGCACCTCGGTGCCGATCACGTAGACGGGCGCGATCCCGACGCGCGCCGCCGCGTCTTCCGCGACACGGCACAGCTCCGCCGCGCGCGCGGCGATCGTGCGATCGTCGAGCCGTGCCGGATCGTCCGCGCACGCCATGCTCGCATCGAGGTGGATCTTTTCGAAACCGGCTTCGACATACGCGGCGACCATCGCAGCGGCTTCCCGCATCGCGTCGGCCGCGCGACGGTGCCGCCACGGGTTCGGGCCGAGATGGTCGCCGCCGAGCACGAGCGCCGACGACGCGAGCCCGCAGCGCGCGGCAATCGCATCGACGTCGCGACGAAAATCGGCCGGCGTCATGCCCGTATAGCCGCCGAGATGGTTGACCTGATTGCAGGTCGCCTCGATCAAGAGCGGCGAGCCGTCCGCGCGCGCGGCTTCGCACGCGGCCTCCAGCACCAGCCGGTGCGCGCTGCAGACCGAATAGATGCCGCGCTGCGCGTCCGCGCGGTTCGCGTCGAAGATCATCCGCAGCACGGTGTCCGCGTGCGCGGTGCGCGGGCGTTCGGCAACGGTCGTCAGGCCGGACATGCGATCCCCCGTTCGGTCAGGAAGCGGTCGATCTCGGCCGCGCTGCTGTTGCCTTCCATCGGGCCGCGCCGCGTGACCGCGATCGCGCCGGCCGCGTTCGCACGGCGCAGCGCGACGTCGACGGCCACGCCCGCGACGAGGCTCGCGACCAGCGTGCCGCCGAAGCAGTCGCCGGCGCCGGTCGGATCGACTTCGTCGACCGGGAACGCCGGCGCTTCGGCACGGTGCGCGCGATCGAACGCGACGCTGCCTTGCGCGCCGCGTTTGAGCACGACGCGCTCGAGCAGCGGATGCGTCGCGAGCAGGCCCGCGATCGCGCGCTCGGCCGGCTGCGGGCCGCAGAAGAACGGCAGGTCGGCTTCGCTCGGCAGGAACAGGTGGCACGCGGCGAGCATCTCGTCGAGCGCCGCGCGCATCGGGCGGAAACTCAGCATTTCAGGCCGCACGTTCGGATCGAACGACACCTTGGCGCCGGCGCGCGCAGCCTCGATCACGCCGCGCTGCACGGCCGCGATCGCCGATTCGCTCGTCAGCGACGAGCCCATCACGTGGAAGTAGCGGCAGCCGTCGAACATCGCGGTGTCGACGTCGGACGCATCGACGCACGCCGCGGCACTGGTCGACAACGTGAACACAAAACTGCGCGAGCCGTCGTCGCGATACGCGACGAACGCGGTGCCGGTCGGGCGGGCGACGCGACGAATGCGCGCGACGTCGACGCCGTCCCGGGCGAGCCGCGCGACGATCGCATCGCCGAACGCATCGCGGCCGACGCAGCCCGCATACGCGACGCGCGCACCGAGCCGCGCGGCCTGATCGGCGAAGATCGCCGGCGCGCCGCTCGGGAACGGTCCTTCGAACAGGCCTGGCGTATCGAAACCCTGGCCGCGCTCGGCGGCGACGAATTCGGCCAGCAGTTCGCCGGCGACGACGATCTCGGCCATCAGGCGAGCCCTCCTCGTGCGACGGCGGCCGCTGCGTCGCGGGCCGGCCGGCGGATGGCGCGTGCGAGCGGCGCCACGTCAGCTCATCCAGTTGCCGCCATCGACGTTCAACGTCTGGGCGGTGATGTAGTCGGCATCGGCCGACGCGAGGAACAGCGCGGCGCCCGTCAGGTCGCCCGGCACGCCCATGCGGCCGAGCGGCACGGCTTCACCGACGAGCCGCTTCTTCTCGCCGAGCGGCCGGTTCTCGTAGCGCGCGAACAGCGCATCGACCTGCTCCCACATCGGCGTGTCGACCACGCCCGGCGCGATGCCGTTCACGTTGATCCGGTGCGGCGCGAGCGCGAGCGCGGCCGACTGCGTATAGCTGATCACCGCGGCCTTGGTCGCGCAGTAGTGCGAAACGAGCGCCTCGCCGCGGCGGCCGGCCTGCGACGACATGTTGACGATCTTGCCGCCGCGCCCCTGCTCGACCATCCGTTGCGCAACCGCCTGCATCAGGAAGAACAGCCCTTTCACGTTGACCGAGAACAGCCGGTCGAACACGTCCCAGGATTCATCGAGGAGCGGGCGCATGTCGAACAGCGCCGCGTTGTTGAACAGGATGTCGACGCCGCCGAAGCGCTCGACCGCCGTGGCGACGATCCGCGTGATGTCGTCGCGGCGCGTGACGTCGGCCGTGACGGCCACCGCGCGGCCCGGATTGGCCTCGATCAGCCGCGCGAGCGAGCCGCCTGCCGGCTTCACGTCGACGAGCACGCAGCGCGCGCCCTCGTCCAGATAGCGTTGCGCGACCGCCTCGCCGATGCCGCTTGCGGCGCCCGTCAGGATCGCGACCTTGTCTTCCAGTCTCACTGGCTGTCTCCGGTTCGTTCTGTTGCACGACGGTCGAGGTGAGCGAACGCTCATCTACCGATCAATTGCTCTGTTAGTGATCGAATGATCGGATACGCGATGCGCGCTGTCAAGGCGACGTGACGGCTTTCTATGACGCGCTGCGGCACGGCGGCGCACGACGACGCCCCGCCGTGCCCGCGCGGCAAGGCGCGGGACGCACGGTGCGGCGCGGTGGTATCGACGATGAAGGGGACGGAGCGTGGGCGGAACGAGGCGGAAAACGGAATTCGCGCTGCACGACGCGACGATACGTTATATCATCGCCGTACTTTGTTTCATCGCCCTGCTTCACGCCATGGCTACCTCATCGTCCATTGACGCCCGGCTGTCCCGGGCCGACGCATTCGCCGCCGAGCACGGGCTCGCGTGGACGCCGCTACGCCGCCAGGTCTACGAACGCGTGCTGGCCGCACAGCGCCCGATCGGCGCGTACGACCTGCTTGCCGAACTCGAACCGCAGCGCGGCCGCGTGCCGCCGACGACCGTCTATCGCGCGCTGGATTTCCTCGTCGAGCACGGCTTCATCCACCGGATCGAATCGAAGAACGCGTTCTTCGCCTGCTGCGAGATCGGCGTGCCGCACGAAGGCCAGTTCCTGATCTGCGATTCGTGCGGCGACACCGTCGAGATTCCCGGCGGCGACCTCGCGAAGCAGTTGTCCGCGAGCGAGCCCGCGCACGGTTTCGAAGTCCACCACCAGGTCGTCGAGCTGAGCGGCCTGTGCGGGCACTGCAAGCGCAAGCCCGCGCAGCGCTGACGCCGAATCGCGCGGCGTACGCGTCGCCCTTCCAACGAGGAGTTCCATGTCCATTGCCCTGAAGCGCGCGCCGCGGCGCGCCCTGTCGCCTGTCCGCTGGCTGGCCGCCGCCGTCGCCGCGCTGTCGTTCGCCGCGCCCGTGGTCGCGCAGGCCGCGACCGTCAACGTCGTCGCCGCGGAGAATTTCTACGGCGACGTCGCGTCGCAGATAGGCGGCCGCCACGTCGCGGTCACCAGCATCCTCAGCAATCCGGATCAGGACCCGCACCTGTTCGAAGCGAGCCCGAAGACGGCCCGCGCGCTCCAGCACGCGCAGGTCGTGATCTACAACGGCGCCGACTACGATCCGTGGATGGGCAAGTTGCTCGGCGCGTCGAAACAGGCGAAGCGCGCGACGATCGTCGTCGCCGATCTCGTCGGCAAGAAGGCCGGCGACAACCCGCACCTGTGGTACGACCCGGCGACGATGCCGGCGGCCGCACGCGCGATCGCGGCCGAGCTGGGCCGCGCCGACCCGGCGAACAAGGCCGAATACGAGGCGAACCTGCAGAAGTTCGTCGCGTCGCTGAAGCCCGTCGACGACAAGATCGCCGCGCTGCGCGCGAAATACAAGGGCGTGCCCGTGACGGCCACCGAGCCCGTGTTCGGCTATATGTCGGACGCGATCGGCCTCGACATGCGCAACCAGCGCTTCCAGCTCGCGACGATGAACGACACCGAAGCCAGCGCGCAGGACGTCGCCGCGTTCGAGGGCGACCTGCGCAAGAAGCAGGTGCGCGTGCTGATCTACAACAGCCAGGCCGAGGAGCCGATGACCAAGCGCATGCTGAAGATCGCGCGCGACGGCGGCGTGCCGACCGTCAGCGTCACCGAGACGCAGCCGGCCGGCAAGACCTTCCAGCAATGGATGGGCGGCCAGCTCGACGCGCTCGGCAACGCGCTTTCCGCCGGCAAGTAACAGACCACCGTAACCCCATGACCGCCACTCCCCACGCACTCGCACTCGATCGCGTCACGCTCGAACTGGGCGGCCGCACGATCCTGCGCGACGTCAGCTTCTCGATCGAGCCCGGCGAATTCGTCGGCGTGCTCGGGCCGAACGGCGCGGGCAAGACGACGCTGATGCGCGCGGTGCTCGGCCTCGTCCCCGTGTCGGCCGGCACGCTGTCGGTCGGCGGCGTGCCGGTCGCGCGCGGCAACGCATCGATCGGCTACATGCCGCAGATCAGGAGCGGCCTCGCGAACCGCCGGATGCGCGGTTACGACTTCGTCGCGATGGCCGCCGACGGCCACCGCTGGGGCCTGCCGCACACGAACGCGGCCACGCGCCGCGACGTCGATCGCGTGCTCGACCTCGTCGGCGGCCCGTCGCTCGCGCGCCGGCCGCTGTCCGAACTGTCGGGCGGCGAACGGCAGCGCCTGCTGCTCGCGCAATGCCTGCTCGGCAATCCGAAGTTGCTGCTGCTCGACGAGCCGCTGATCAGCCTCGACCCGCACCACCAGCGCGGCGTCGTCGAACTCGTGCGCAACGTGCAGCGCGAGCTCGGCATCACCGTGCTGTTCTCCGCTCACGAACTGAACCCGCTGCTGAACGCGCTCGACCGCGTGCTGTATCTCGGCAACGGCGTCGCGGCGCTCGGCACCGTCGACGAGGTGATCACGAAGCCCGTGCTATCGCGCCTCTACGGCTCGCCGATCGACGTGATGCGCGTGAACGGCAAGATCTTCGTGATGTCGGGCGACGTCGAAGTCGAGAAGCACGATCACGAACACGAGGACGACGACGGCCATTCGCACGGCGGTGGCGGCGGCCACGGCCATCACCACCACGGACACGCTCATCCCGGGCATTCGCACGATGTTTGAATACGACTTCATGATCAACGCCTTCGCGGCGTCGGGGATCGTCGCGGTGCTCGCGGGCATCGTCGGCTATTTCCTGGTGCTGCGCGGGCAGACCTTCGCCGGTCACGCGCTGTCGCACGTCGGCTTCACCGGCGCGACGGGCGCGGTGCTGCTCGGCATCTCGCCGATCTGGGGGATGGTCGGCTTCACGCTCGTGGCAGGAATCGGGATGGGCGCGCTCGGCGAAAAGCTCGCGGGCCGCGACGTCGCGATCGGCGTGATCCTGTCGGGCGCGCTCGGCTTCGGCCTGTTGTTCCTGCACTTCTACACGTCGTTCGCGACGCAGGTCACCGCCTTGCTGTTCGGCAACGTGCTCGCGGTCAGCCATGACACGCTCGCGGTGCTCGCTGGCATCGGCGCGGTGAGCCTCGCCGCGCTCGCGCTGATCGCGCGGCCGTTGCTGTTCGCGTCGCTGCAGCCCGAACTGGCCGAAGCCAAGGGCGTGTCGCTGCGCACGGTGTCGATGCTGTTCCTCGCGGTGTGCGCGCTCGCGGTGGCCGCGGCCACGCAGATCGTCGGCGTGCTGCTCGTGTTCACACTGCTGGTCGGGCCGGCCGCGGCCGCGCAGAACGTGTCGACGCGACTGTCGACGGGCGTGCTGCTCGCCGCCCTGTTCGCGCTGTTCGAAGCGTGGGCCGGCATCGTGCTCGCGTATCACACCGACTGGCCGACGAGCTTCTGGATCACCGCGCTGTCGGCGCTCGTGTACGGCGCGAGCCTGTTGCGACGCAACTGATCGCGGCCCGGCGCATCGCCGCCCGATGCCAATGAAAACGCCGGCGTGCCCGAGGGCAGCGCCGGCGTTTTTTCATGCGCCCGCGATTACGTCGCGGCGCGCCATATGCGCGACGTGTGTCGGTTCCGGCTCACCGCGCCAGCACACGCGCATGATGTGCGAGGTGGTCGGCGATGAACGTCGAGATGAAGTAGTAGCCGTGGTCGTAGCCCGGATGGCGGCGCAGCGTCAGCGGCTGGCCGGCCTTCGCGCACGCGGCTTCGAATACGTCCGGGTTCAGCTGGTTCGCGAGGAACTGGTCGGCCAGCCCCTGATCGACGAGGATGCCGTCCGCGAACTTCGGCGCATCGGCGCGCGCGACGAGCTCGCTCGCGTCGTGCGCCTTCCACGTCTCGCGATCGGCGCCGAGATAACCGGAGAACGCCTTCTCGCCCCACGGGCAGCGCGTCGGCGCGGCGATCGGCGCGAACGCCGACACCGACCGGTACAGGCCCGGATGACGCAACGCGAGCGTCAGCGCCCCGTGCCCGCCCATCGAGTGACCGAAGATGCCGAGCCGCGCGCCGTCGATCGGCAGCTCGGCCGTGACGAGCTCGCGCAGCTCGCCCGTCACGTACGACTCCATCCGGTAATGCGTCGACCACGGCGCTTCGGTCGCATCGACGTAGAAACCCGCGCCGACGCCGAAGTCCCACGCATCGGTCTCGCCCGGCACGCCCGCGCCGCGCGGGCTCGTGTCGGGCATCACGAGCGCGATGCCGTGCCGCGCCGCGTATTGCTGCGCGCCGGCCTTGATCGCGAACGTCTCGTCGGTGCACGTGAGCCCCGCGAGATAGAACAGCGCCGGCACGCGCCCGTGCGCGGCCTGCGGCGGCAGATACACCGAGAACTTCATCGGCAGGCCGATGGCCGCCGAATCGTGACGGTAGAAACGCTGCTCGCCGCCGTGGCACGCATGCGAGGAAACGAGTTCGAGCATGGCGGTGCGCTCCGGTCAGTACAGCACGACCGAGCGGATCGACTCGCCGGCCTTCATCAGGTCGAAGCCTTCGTTGATCCGCTCGAGCGGCAGCGTGTGCGTGATCAGGTCGTCGATGTTGATCTTGCCTTCCATGTACCAGTCGACGATCTTCGGCACGTCGGTGCGCCCGCGCGCGCCGCCGAACGCCGAGCCCTTCCACTCCCGGCCCGTCACCAGCTGGAACGGACGCGTGCTGATCTCCTCGCCCGCCGCCGCCACGCCGATGATGAACGACTGGCCCCAGCCCTTGTGCGTGCATTCGAGCGCCTGGCGCATCAGCTTCACGTTGCCGACGCATTCGAACGAATAGTCGGCGCCGCCGTCGGTCAACTGCACGATGTGGTCGACGACGTTCTCGACTTCGTTCGGGTTGATGAAGTGCGTCATCCCGAACTTTTTCGCGAGCTCGACGCGCTTCGGGTTGATGTCGACGCCGATGATCTTGTCCGCGCCGACCATCTTCGCGCCCTGGATCACGTTCAGGCCGATCCCGCCGAGGCCGAACACGACCACGTTCGCACCGGCCTCGACCTTCGCCGAGTACACGACCGCGCCGACGCCCGTCGTCACGCCGCAGCCGATGTAGCAGATCTTGTCGAACGGCGCGTCCTCGCGCACCTTCGCGACGGCGATCTCCGGCACGACGATGTAGTTCGAGAACGTCGACGTGCCCATGTAGTGGAACAGCGGCTTGCCGTCGAGCGAGAAGCGCGACGTCGCGTCCGGCATCAGGCCCTTGCCCTGCGTCGCGCGGATCTTCTGGCACAGGTTGGTCTTGCGCGACAGGCAGAACTTGCACTCGCGGCATTCGGGCGTGTAGAGCGGAATCACGTGGTCGCCCTTGCGCACCGTGCCGACGCCGGGGCCGACGTCGACCACCACGCCCGCGCCTTCATGGCCGAGGATCGCCGGGAAGATCCCTTCCGGATCGGCGCCCGACAGCGTGTAGTAGTCGGTGTGGCAGATGCCCGTCGCCTTCACTTCGATCAGCACTTCGCCGGCGCGCGGCCCTTCGAGATCGACTTCCTCGATCGTCAGCGGCGCACCCGCCTTCCATGCAATCGCGGCTTTCGTTTTCATCGTGTCACTCCTGTGTGTCGGTGAGATCGGCCCGGGCCGGCGTGCGGCGCCGGCCCGGGTTTCGTGCAAAGCGGTCGAAGCCGTGCCGCGTGGCACGGCGCAAGAATCTCGTGCTCGCCATGATGGCCGCTCCCGCCGCGCATCGCGTGCGGGAAACGGTCGCCGGCTTGCCAGGATGCGTCATCGCTGGCGCAAAAGAACAAGTGTTCGAGTTTAAACGCCCGTCGTGAACCATGCATCCGTGCGGGCGTACAGATCGATGAAGCGCGCGTGGCGGGCGGCCAGCAGGCGGTCGTCGTGCGGGGCGGCGATCGGCGACGCGCCCGGCGCCAGCGCGCGCAACGCATCTTCACGCCAATGCCCGATCGCGACGCCCGCGAGCAGCGCGGCGCCGCGCGTCGCGGCGTTCGGGCAATCGATCGCGTGCAGCGACGCGCCGAGCGCGTCGGCGAGCAACTGGCGCCAGCGCGGATCGACCGAGCCGCCGCCCGCGAGACGCAGCGTTGTCACCGCGTCGCCGCGATCGGCGTCGCGGATCGCATCGAGCCCCGCGCGCAACGCGAACGCGACGCCTTCGAATGCGGCGCGCATCATCGCGCCGCGCGTGTCGGCGAGCCCGAGGCCGAGCCAGCCGCCGCGCGCATCGGGGTTCATCCACGGCGAACGCTCGCCGGTCAGGTACGGCAGGAAGCACAGCCGTTCGGACGCCGGCTGGGCGAACGCTTCGTCATACGCATCGGCCCATCGCGCGTAGCCGAGCCAGCCGCGCACGGCTTCGAGCGCGAGCCCGACGTTCTGCATCGCCGCCATCGTGTAATAGCCGCCGCCGGCTGCCGCACGATAGCGATGCAAGCCGCGCCGCGCGGGCGGCAACGTATCCGCGAGCACGACGATCTGCCCGCCGCTGCCGGTCGTCAGCAGCGCGTCGCCTGCCGCGGCCAGCCCGCTGCCGAGCGCCGCGCACGCGGTATCGGCCGCGCCCGTCGCGAGCGGCACGCCGGCCGGCAGGCCGAGCGCGGCCGCGGCCTGCGCGCCGAGCACGCCGCAGCGCGCGGTGGACGCACGCACCGGCGCGAAGCGGTCGGCAGGCAGGCCGAGCGTGTCGATCAATGCGTTGTCCCACGCGCCGTCGGGCGTCGCGAGCGCGGTTGCGCACGCGTCGCTCGGGTCGGCCGCGACGTCGCCGCCCAGTGCGATGCGCAGCCAGTCCTTCGCTGCACGGCCCACGCGCGCGACGCGCAGCGCGTCGGGTTCGTGCGTGGCCAGC
>NZ_BCPP01000003.1:0-28443 GCF_016586125.1 Burkholderia sp. E168m23 | reverse complement strand
CCGGCGCGTGCCCGACGATCTGTCGATCGTCGGCATCACCGACATCCATCTCGCCCGCGACACGCGGCCCACGCTGACGACCGTCGCGATCCCGACCGCCGAAGCGGCCGGCCTCGCGGTCGAATTGCTCAATACGCTGCGCGAGGCGGCCGGGCAGGGCGACGACGCGTCGCGCGTGCGGGTCGCGTCGCTGCCGACGCTGGCGGTGCGCGGCACGACCGGGCCGGTGCACGACCGCGCACCGCGCCGTGCCGGCCGCGCGCGCCGCACGTAAGGCCGCGAACGGGCCAGGTGACGGCGCGAGGTTCGTTGGTAGAATTCGCATCCGTAGACAGCCGCCGGCGGCGATCCAGACCGCCGGCGGCTGCGCCCGACGGCCGACCCGCGCCCGCTTCGGCGCTCGACCCCATACGTGAATGAAGAAAACCGTCAAGACAGGTACGGCAACGGCTTCCGGCACGGCGCGCGCACGCCGGCCGACGCAGGCGGAGCGCAGCCAGGCGACGCGTGAGCGCGTCATTGCCGCCGCGATAGCGCTGCTGCACAAGGAAGGCTATTCGGGCGCGACGACGCTCGCGATCCGGCGCGAAGCCGACGTCAGCATGGGCGCGCTGCAGCACCAGTTTCCGACCAAGGCGGAATTGATGGCCGCGGTGCAGGAACGGCTCACCGGCGATCGCTTCGCGCAGTTCGAACGCGCGTCGCGCAGCGCCACGACGCCGCTCGAGCGGATCGACCGGATGCTCGATGTCGCCGGCGCGCTCATCGGTACGCCGCTGTTCGCCGCCAGCATGGAGATCCAGCTGGCGCGACGCGCCGACAAGGAACTCGACGAGGCCGTGGCACGCATCCTCCAGCCGTTCGACGACGGGTTTCGCGCATTGATGCGCGATGTCGTCGCGGGTTTCGACCGGGAGACCGCGCTCAAGGTCACGCAATTGCAGTTGCTGGGCGGATCGATGATCCGCGGGCTGACCATCGACGTCGTGACGGGCGGCGAACCGGCCGCGGCGCGGGCCGCGTTCGCGCTGTGGCGCGACATCGCGCTGCGGCAAATCACGGACATGACGCAATCCCCCGCGCCCGCGCCGACGAAAACCGACAAGCGCCGCGCTTCGCGCTGAGATTCCGCTGACGATTCCGGCCGCGCACGTCATCGTGCCGGCCGCGCCGCATTTCGAGACACCGCTCGGTTTGCTCAATTGACAAGCAATATAGCCTACTTGTATGTTGCGGCTCATGCATGTTCGTGGCTGCGCTGTTGCTGATGGCAATGCGTCGAACCGATACGCATGCCTGTGCGACCCGATCACGGATTCTTGCCGACATGACCCGAGCAACACACCTGTACCGAACCGCCGGCTTCGCCGCCGCGCTCCTGATGCTGTCCGCATGCGCGAGCATGAAGCCGCATGCGGCCGATGCCGATCGTGCGGATGCCGGCGCCGCCTCCGCCTCCGCCGTCTCGCATGCTGGCCGCTGGTTGATCGACGACGAAGGGCGCGTGCTGATCGTTCACGGCGTCAACGTCGTGGTCAAGCAGCCGCCGTATGCGCCGGAAGCCGCCGGCTTCGGCGCGAAAGAAATGGACCGGCTTGCGGCGGACGGCTTCAACGCCGTGCGTCTGGGCGTCGCGCAGCAACAGCTCGAACCCGCGCCCGGACGCTACGACGGCGCCTACCTCGCATCGCTCGCCCGCACTCAGCGGCAACTCGCGGATCGCCGCATCTACACGCTGCTCGACATGCATCAGGACGGCTACTCGCGCCGGTTCGTCTCCGAACGTCGCCGCGACGAAGTCGCGGCGGGCAATCCCGGCGGCGCGGAAATCAACAACGGCTTCGCCGACTGGATGGCGCTCGACGACGGCTTGCCGAACGTCAACCCCGGCCATCCGTACTACTACGTCACGTCTAAGGCGATCAACCGCGCGTTCGACCATCTCTACGGGAATGCGCGCGGGCCCGAAGGCGTCGGCCTCGCGGACCGTTTCGCCGCTGTGTGGCGGCATGTCGCCGCCGGTTTTGCGGGCCGGCCTTATCTGCTCGGCTACGAATTGCTGAACGAGCCGTGGCCGGGCACACGCTGGCTCGACTGTGCTGGGCCGCAAGGCTGCGCGGCGTTCGACCAGAAGGTGATGTCGGTTTTCAACCGCACGCTGCGAACCGCGATTCGCGATACGGATCGCGGCACGCTGGTCTTTCAGGAACCGAATCCGCTGTTCAATCTTGGTTTTCCGACGCAGCTCGACCCAGGCGATGCGCGCTCGGGTTTCGCGTTCCACAACTACGCGTCGAAGGTCGATCAGTTCGCGAAAGCCGTCGACACGACCCTGCCCGCCGGCCAGCCGCCGTTGTCCGGACGGCTTGCGCCGCTGCTCGGCGGCACCGACGCGGACAAGGAGGCGCGCGTGTTCGGCAATGCGCTCGCCCGTGTCGATGCGACCGGCGAGGCGTTGCTGATGACCGAATTCGGCGGCCTCGACGCGCCCGATCCGGCGGGGCGCCTGGTCGAGCGGATGGCGGACGCCGCGGACCGCGACATGATTCCGTGGATCTACTGGCGCTTCCCCGTTCCGGCCGATTCCACGGCTGCATCGTGGCAATCGGTGCGCGACGTGCTGGTGCGCCCTTATCCGCAAGCGATCGCGGGCACGCCGACACGCTGGCGCTTCGACCCGGCAACGCAGCGTTTCGAGCTGCGCTATGCGACGCGCCCGGCCGGCTCGGCGCTGCGGCCCGGTGCGCTGACGCAGATCTTCGTGCCCGACTACCGCTATCCGCACGGCTATCGCGCGCGGGTGACCGGGGGAACGGTCGAATCCGCGCCCAATGCGCGCGCGCTGCTGGTGGCCGCCCGCCCGGATGCGGCGGAGGTGATCGTCGAGGTCACGCCGGCGCCGTAATCGGCGCCCGGCGCAACGCGCACCATCCGCACGCAATTTAAAAGCAGTGTGTATTGCTTGATTAAGGCGACACCGCATTCCATACGGTCGTCCGTCGCTACCTGGAGACATCAATGCCCATCGATACGTCCATTCCGCGCTCGCCGGCGCGCCGCACCTTCCTGCGCGCCGGCGGCGCGGCCGCCGCCGGCCTGGCCTGCGCACCCACGTTCGCCCGCGACGACGGCATGCGTTTTGCCGACGATTTCGTGTGGGGCGTCGCGGCGTCGGCTCCGCAAACGGAAAGCCGGGAAGGCCGCGGGCGGAGCAACTGGGACGTGTTCGCGGAGCGCGCCGGCACGATCGCCGACGGCTCGACCAATGCGCGCTGCACCGAATTCGAGCGGCGCTATCCGGCCGATATCGCGTGGATGGCGGCCGCCGGGATTCGCGCCTTCCGCTTCTCGATCGCGTGGCCGCGCGTGCAGCCGCAAGGGCCCGGCGCGCCGAGCGACGCCGGCCTCGCCACCTATGACCGGATGATCGACACGATGCTCGCGCGCGGCATCGAGCCGTTTCCGACGCTGTTTCACTGGGATACGCCGGTCTGGGCCGGCGATTTCCGGACACGCGACATCGCCTATCGGCTGGCCGATTACGCCGATCGGGTGACGCGCCGGCTCGGCGATCGCGTGAAGCACTGGATCGTGCTGAACGAGCCCAATAGTCTCGCGCTGCGCGGCTACGGGATGGGCGTGCATGCGCCGGGGCTGCGTTCGCCGGAAGGCGTGTTCGCGGCGATGCATCACCAGAACCTCGCACAGGGCCTCGCATTCCAGGTGCTGCGGGCGAACCTGCGCGACGCGCGGATCGGCACGACGATCAACCTTCAGCCGGTGCGCCCGGCGGCGGCGCGCGACGAAGACCGCAAGGCGGCCGGCCTCGTCGACGTGCTGTGGAATCGTGCGTTCCTCGATCCGCTGTACGGTCACGGGTATCCCGAGCCGCTCGCGCATTCGCTCGCCGGCCTCGTGCGGCCCGGCGACATGGCCATCGTCGCCGCGAAGCCGGATTTCCTCGGGATGAACTACTACTCGCGCATCTACGTTCGCGCCAATCCGTCCGCCCCGTTCGGCGTCGAGCAGGCCGAGCCGCCGGCCGATCTGCCGCGCACTGCGTACTTCCAGGTCGAGCCGGACGGGATGACCGAGATGCTGCTGCGCGTGCATCGCGATTACGGCGCGCCGGACATCTACATCACCGAAACCGGCTTCGCGCTCGACGATCCGGCGCCGCACGACGGCGTCGTCGACGACGGCCCGCGCGGCGATTACCTGTCGTGCTATCTGCGCGCGGCGCACGACGCCTATCGGCAAGGTGTGCGACTGAAAGGGCTGTTCTACTGGGCCGCCACCGACAACTGGGAATGGGGGCAGGGGTTTTCGAAGCGATTCGGCCTCGTGCACGTCGATCTCGACACGCAGGTTCGTACACCCAAACGCAGCCTCGCGTACTACTCGCGATGCATCGCGCAGAACGCGGTGGCGTGATGCGCGGCTGCTTTCCTCATTCGTCATCGACCCTCGGCATCGCATGAAATCCCGTTCGCTCGCCCGGCGCCGCCCGCGCCGGATCGTACCGGCCAGCGCCGCGCCTCATTCCCCCGACTCGCCGACCTCCGACCGTCGCACGCTGTTGCCGCGCAGCTGGCGGGGCGTCCGGCTGGTGACCGCGCTGGTCGTCGCGTGCGCGGCCGCCGGCGCGGCGATCGGCTGGCTGTCCTCGGTAACGCCGTCCCGTGGCGAGGGCGCGCGCGCCGTCATTGGCAACGGACACGACGGGCCGCTCGACATGGCGTGGATTCCCGGCGGCACCTTCCTGATGGGCAGCGATGCGAAGGCGGCGCAGCCGAACGAGCGGCCGGCGCATCGGGCCACCGTGCGCGGCTTCTGGCTCGATCGTCACGACGTGACCAACGCGGAATTCCGGCGCTTCGTCGATGCGACCGGTTACGTCACGACCGCCGAGCGCAAGCCGGACTGGAGCGCGCTGAGGGCGCAATTGCCGCCCGGCACGCCGCGGCCGCCCGACAGTGCGCTGGTGCCGGGCGCGCTCGTGTTCGTCGGCACGGCGGGCCCGGTTCCGCTGGACGACTACGCGCGCTGGTGGCGCTTCCTGCCCGGTGCCAACTGGCGACACCCCGACGGGCCCGGCAGCACGATCGCGGGCAAGGACGACTACCCGGTCGTGCAGGTCTCGTACGACGATGCGCGCGCGTATGCGCAGTGGGCCGGCAAGCGGCTGCCGACCGAGGCCGAATGGGAATTCGCGGCGCGCGGCGGTCTCGAGCAGGCCGATTACGCGTGGGGCAATCAGCTCAAGCCGGCGGGTCGGCAGATGGCGAATATCTGGGAAGGGCAGCAGCCGCAGCCGTTTCCGGTCGTCGACGCGCGCAGCGGCAAGCCGGCAGCCCCGAGCCCGGTCGGCACCTATCCGCCCAACGGCTACGGGCTCTACGACATGGCCGGCAACGTGTGGCAATGGGTGGCCGACTGGTATCGGGCCGATGCGTTCCTGCTGGCGGTCGAGAGCGGCCGTCCGGTCGCCGACCCGCAAGGGCCCGCCGACAGTTGGGACCCGACGGAGCCCGGCGTGCCGCCGCATGCGCCGAAGCGCGTGATTCGCGGCGGCTCGTTTCTCTGCAACGAATCGTACTGCCAGAGCTATCGACCGAGCGCGCGGCGCGGCGTCGATCCCGAAGCTGGGATGTCGCATCTCGGCTTCCGGCTGGCAATGGACGAGCGCGCGTGGCTCGCCTGGCGCGGCCACAAGCACGCCGGCGCAAACGCAACGGATTGACCGGCCGAGATCAACGCAATCGAGGAGACGAACATGAATTCCCCCCTGACCCGGCGATTCCGCCGGCATATGCCGTCACGCGTCATCGCGTGCGCGATGGCCTGGCTGCTGATGCTGTGCGCCGGCGCCGCGCATGCCGGTGCATCGCGACCGAACATCGTGTGGATCACCGTCGAGGACATCACGACCTTCATCGGCGGATACGGCGACCCGCAGGTCAAGACGCCGAACATCGACCGGCTGGCACGCGAAGGCGTGCTGTACACGCATGCGTACCAGGTGTCGGGCGTGTGCGCGCCGTCGCGTTCCGCGCTGATCACCGGCGTGTACCCGACCTCGGTGGGCGCGCAGCATCACCGGACCGGGCCGGGCGAGATCTCGGTTCCCGGCGTGACGGCGAAGGACAAGCCGAACGGCGTGCCGGCGACCTATTCGGTGGTGCTGCCGCCCGACGTGAAGGCGTTCCCCGAGCTGCTGCGCAAGGCCGGCTACTACACGTCGAACAACCAGAAGACCGACTACCAGTTCGTGCCGCCGGTGACGGTGTGGGACGAGAACGGCCCCGCCGCGTCCTACCGCTATCGCCCGAAGGACAAGCCGTTTTTCGCGGTGTTCAACTTCTTCGTCACGCACGAGTCGATGATCACCTATCGCAAGGACCCGCTGCGCGCCGATCCCGCGTCGATCACGGTGCCGCCGATCTATCCGGACACGCCGGCGGTGCGCGGCGACATCGCGCGCATGTACACCAACATCGAGACGATGGACCGGCAGGTCGGCGAGCTGATCGAGATGCTCAAGCGCGACGGCGTGTACGACAACACGATCATCTTCTTCTTCGCGGACAACGGCGGCACGCTGCCGTGGATGAAGCGCGAGGTGCTCGAGCGCGGCACGCGCGTACCGCTGATCATTCGCTTCCCCGGCGCGCCGCGAGGCGGGTCCACCGATGCGCAGCTCGTGAGCGGCGTCGATCTCGCGCCGACCGTGCTGTCGCTGGCCGGCGTGCCGATTCCGTCGTACATGCAGGGGCAGGCGTTCCTCGGGCCGGCGCGCGCATCGGCGCCGCGCCGCTACGTGTTTGCCGCGCGTGACCGGATGGACAACGAATACGACCGCGTGCGGATGGTGCGCGATCAACGCTTCCGCTATCTGTACAACTACATGCCGGAGAAGCCGTACTACCAGCCGATCCGGTTCCGCGAAAGCATGCCGATGATGCGCGACATCCTGCGGCTGAAGGATGAAGGCAAGCTGCCGCCGGCCACCGCGGCGTGGTTCGGCACGAAGCCGGTCGAGGAGCTGTACGACGCCGATCGGGACCCGTGCGAGCTGCACAACCTCGCGGACGATCCGCGCTATCGCGCCAAGCTCGACGAACTGCGTGCCGCCTTCCACGCGTGGACCGATCGTTACGGCGACATGGGTGGCATACCGGAACCCGAAATGATCTCGCGGATGTGGCTCGGCGGCTCGGCGCCCCCCGCCACGGCGACCCCCGAGATCCGGCCGGCGCCGGGCGGCGTGACGATCGCATGCGCGACCCAGGGCGCGTCGATCGGCTACTGGGTCGAACGTCGCGACGACCCGGCGCCGCGCCTCTCGCACACCGTGCTCAGCTGGGACTTCGAACGGCTCGCCGGCGAAATGCTGCCGCCGAAGCTCGGTGCGCGCTTCGCCCATCTCGGCGATCAGCGGCCCGTGTCGCCGGCCTGGTCCGTGTACGACGCGGGGCGTGTGATTCCGTTGCGCCCCGGCGACGTGCTGCACGTCAACGCGATGCGGATCGGCTATACGGCCGCGACGCTCGACTACCCGTTCCCGCAGACGGAAGCGCGCCGCTAGCGCTTCCCGAACGCGTGACGGCCGGCCCGCGCGGATCGCCGCGACGCGATTCCGCGAGCCGGTCGACGCTGTCACATCGACCAGGAACATACCGAGGCGATGTCGCAACACTAAGTAAAACGAAATATATGGATGGAGACACATGAAGCGAATCATCGTGGTTTCGGCGTTGGCATGCGTTGCAGCAGACGCGGTCGCGCAATCGAGCGTGACGTTGTTCGGTTACATCGGCGCGGGCGTGCGCTGGACCGATGGCGTGAAAGGGGGGAGTCAGATCGGGTTCGACAACAACGCGATATCGGGCAACATTTTCGGCATCAAGGGCGCCGAGGATCTCGGCGGCGGCATGCAGGCGATCTTCATGCTGCAGAGCGGGTTCCTGACGGGCACCGGTGCGCTGGCGAAATCGCCCGGCCTGCTGTTCTCGCAGATGGCTTATGTCGGCCTGAGCGGCCCATACGGCCGCGTCACGTTCGGACGGCAACTGAACGCGCTCGAGGACATCGGCATTGCGCTCGACCCGAATTCCGCGCAAGGGCAGTCGCTGTCGACGATCCCCGGCGTGGTGTGGGGCGGCAACTTCTTCACGAACGATTCGCGCTTCAACAACACGATCAAGTACGTCGGCACGTTCGGCGGCGCGACCGTGCGCGGCAGCTATTCGCCCGGCGGGGTCGCCGGCAATCAGCGCGCCGGCTCGAACGTTGCCGTCGGCACGAGCTACCGGTTCCGGACGCTGTTGCTCGGCGCCGCCTATCAGACGACCTGGAACGCCGACGCATCGCAATGGGCGCGCACGATCATGGGCGGTGCGACCTGGCAGGTCGGCCCGGCCCGGCTCTACCTGAGCTACAGCGATCTCGCCGTCAGCGCCGCGAAGGCCGGCGCGCCGGAGCGGCGCGACCGGATTCCGGCGGTCGGGATCGTCTATCAGGTCACGCCGTTCCTGCAATTGTCCGGCGCGACCTATTACGACTTCGCGCAGAACCTGAAGAACACCGGCGGTGCGGACGGCCGCAAGCTGACGTCGTACGCGATGCTGCAGTACTTCCTGTCGAAGCGGACCAGCCTGTATGCGTAGTTCGATCGAAACGGCTTCTCGGGGGCCTACAAGAAGGATCAGACCAACATCGGCGGGCTGTCGCTGCGACCGGACGGACGCACGGTGACCGGCGTGTCGGTCGGCATGATCACGCAGTTCTGATGCGCGCGGCTTTAACGGCCAGCGTGTAGTTCGTTCTCCATCCTGTTGCGGAACTCATCCATGACTTATTCGAACCCTCGGGTTGTACTGATGCTCGCCGCGTTGCTGCTGGCGCCCGCCGCGCCGGCGCTGGCCCAGCCGTCGGCATCGCGCGCCACCGTGCCGGCCGTCGACGCGGGAAGCGATGCCGGTGTCGCCGGGACCGCCGCGCCGAACCGCGATACGGCGCGGGCCAGACGGAAATCGAACCGGCTGCTCGTCAAGCGCGTGGCCGCGGTGCTCGCGCGCACGCGCGGGCTCGATTCGAGCCGCATCCTGATTCGTGCGGCCGACGGCACGGTGACGTTGTCGGGCACCGTGACGGACAACGTGCAGATTCCGCTGGCGGTCAATGCGGCGCAGCAGGTCACCGGCGTGACGGCCGTTCGTAATCAGCTGCGTATCGGGACCCAGATCGAATAGCGTCGATCGCCGCGCCGGCCGGCGCACGTGACGTACACGCGCCACGCGCCGGCCTCAGCCGCCTTCGACGAGCCGCAGCACGATGCGTCGGGCCGAATCGAGATGCGCGACGGTCATCGCGCGGGCGCCGCGCGCATTGCGTTCGAGGCATGCCTGCAGGATGTCGTCGTGCTCGACCTGGAACGACGGCGTATCCGCGAGCAGCGTGGCCTGCAGGCGCTCGTAACGTTCGACCTGGCCGCGCAGTTCGGCGATCGACTTCAATTGCCGCGCGTTGCCGCAGCACGAATACAGCAACGCATGGAATTCGCGGTTCAGCTCGCCCTGCCGGCGCGGCACGGTTGCATCGCCGAGCAGCCGATGCACGAGTTCGGCGCGCGCGAGCGTTTCGTCGTCGAGCCGCTTCACGCTGCGGTAGATCGCATCGCCTTCGAGCAGCACGCGCAGATCGTAGATTTCCTGCACATCCGACACGCTCAGCATGCGCACGACCGCGCCGCGATTCCTGAAGATGTCGAGCAAGCCTTCGCGTTCCAGCCGCTGGATCGCCTCGCGCATCGGAATCCGGCTGATGCCGAACCGCTCGGCCAGATCGCGCTCGACGAGCCGCTCGCCGGCCGCCAGCTCGCCGTTGATGATCATGTCGCGCAGCGACGCGGCGACCGCGTCCGCCGTGGAGTCGAGTTTGGCTTCCATGCCTGCCTGTTTCGTCATTTTGGAATAATGGTATACCAAATGGCTATGCGATGCCACAATGATGGCCACCGGCGGGCGTCACGCAACGGCGTCCGGCCCCGGTCAGGCAACCGACATCAATGGAGAGCGAGATGGCATCGGGCGAACACCAGTATCGCGTCGTAGTGGAGTGGACGGGTAATCGCGGCACCGGCACGTCGGGGTATCGCGAGTACGGCCGCGATCATGTGATCCGGGCCGGTTCCAAGCCGGATATCCCGGGCTCGTCGGACCCGGCGTTCCGCGGCGACGCGGCGCGCTGGAACCCCGAAGACCTGCTGCTCGCGTCGGCATCGGCATGCCACAAGCTGTGGTATCTGCACCTGTGTTCGGAGGCCGGCATCCGCGTGCTGGCCTATGTCGACCACGCGGAAGGCACGCTGCTCGACAGCGGCGCAGCGGGGCGCTTCACCGAAATCGTGTTGCGCCCGCAGGTGACGATCCGGGTCGGCGACGATCGCGAACGCGCGGCGCATCTGCATCACGATGCGCATGCGAAGTGCTATATCGCGAATTCGGTCAATTTTCCGATTCGCTGTGAGCCGGTGATCGAGGTTGACGCGGCGTAGGAAACCGCGGCTGCGTCGTCATAGCCCGACGCCGTAAACCTCCCGCGCCGCCGCCCGAATCGCCTCCACCATCACCGTCACCGCCGGCGAATGCAGCCTGTCGGTGCGCGTGATGATCCCGAAATCGTCCATCCGGCAATCCATCTCCAGCGGCAGCACCGTGACGATGCCGTGCCGCGCGTAGTAGCGCGCGACGTCCTCGGCGAGCACCGCGATCATGTCGCTCTGTTCGAGCAGTTGCGTGATGAACAGCAGCGCCGAGGTTTCGACGAGATTCGCCGGCGGCGCGAGGCTCGCGCGCTGGAACACGAGTTCGAAGCGGTGCCGCAGCACGCTGCCGGCCGGCGGCACGACCCACGCGGCGCGCTGCACGTCGGCGAGCGCAACCGGCGCTTGCGCGAGCAGCGGATGGCCGGTTCGCACGACGGCGGCTACCGATTCGCCGGTCAGCGGCTCATAACGCAGGCGCAGTTTGTCGTGCTCGGCGGACAGCCGGCCGAGCACGATGTCGATCTTTTCCTGCGCGAGGTGTTCGAGCAGCACGTTGCTGGTGTCGATCTCGACCGACACGTGCAGGCCCGCATGCGTACCCTTTACCGCGGCGACGGCCGGCGGCACGAGCCGCAGGGCCGGCGACGTGATCGCCCCCACCGCCACGTGGCCGAGATGGCCGGCCTTCAGCGCGGCCAGCTCCTCGCGCGCCTGGTCGAGGCTGCCGAGCGCGGCGCGCGCGTGGCGGATCAGCGCGTCGCCGTACAACGTCGGCCGCATCCCGCGCGGCAGGCGCTCGAACAGCACCGCGCCGATCGACTCCTCCAGTTCGCGCAGCAGCTTCGACGCGGCCGGCTGCGTCATGTTCAGCGCGGCCGCCGCGCGGTGGATGCTGCCTTCGTCGGCGAGCGCGACGAGCAGCAGCAACTGGCGCGTCTTCAGACGGGCGCGGTTTCCCCACGGGCTGGCTTCGGTCATCGTACGGGTTTATATCGATATCGGAATCGATATCGTAATCGCCTAAATCGTCATTAGCCAGTTATCAAAATTCTGCCTAGACTGCGCCGGTATCCCGTCACCACAGGACTGACGATGTCGGCAACAAAACCCAGGCTGCGCTCCGCCCAATGGTTCGGCACGAACGACAAGAACGGCTTCATGTACCGGAGCTGGATGAAGAACCAGGGCATTCCCGATCACGAATTCGACGGCCGGCCAATCATCGGCATCTGCAACACGTGGTCCGAACTGACGCCGTGCAACGCGCACTTCCGCAAGCTCGCCGAGCACGTGAAGCGCGGGATCTCGGAAGCGGGCGGTTTCCCGGTCGAGTTCCCGGTGTTCTCGAATGGTGAATCGAACCTGCGGCCGTCTGCGATGCTCACGCGCAACCTCGCGTCGATGGACGTCGAGGAAGCGATTCGCGGCAACCCGATCGACGCGGTCGTGCTGCTCGCCGGCTGCGACAAGACGACACCGGCGCTGCTGATGGGCGCGGCAAGCTGCGACGTGCCGGCGATCGTCGTGTCGGGCGGCCCGATGCTGAACGGCAAGCTGGAGGGCAAGAACATCGGTTCGGGCACGGCCGTGTGGCAGCTGCACGAAGCGCTGAAGGCCGGCGAGATCGACGTGCATCACTTCCTGTCGGCCGAAGCCGGGATGTCGCGCTCGGCCGGCACCTGCAACACGATGGGCACCGCGTCGACGATGGCGTGCATGGCCGAGGCGCTCGGCGTCGCGCTGCCGCACAACGCGGCGATTCCGGCGGTCGATTCGCGTCGCTACGTGCTCGCGCACATGTCGGGCATCCGCATCGTCGAGATGGCGCTCGAAGGGCTCGTGCTGTCGAAGATCCTGACGCGCGCGGCGTTCGAGAACGCGATCCGCACGAACGCGGCGATCGGCGGCTCGACCAACGCGGTGATCCACCTGAAGGCGATCGCCGGCCGCATCGGCGTGCCGCTCGAACTGGAAGACTGGATGCGCATCGGCCGCGACACGCCGACGATCGTCGACCTGATGCCGTCGGGGCGCTTCCTGATGGAGGAGTTCTATTACGCGGGCGGGCTGCCGGCCGTGCTGCGCCGGCTCGGCGAAGGCGGGCTGCTGCCGCATCCGGATGCGCTCACGGTGAACGGCAAGTCGCTGTGGGACAACGTGCGCGAAGCGCCGAACTACGGCGACGAGGTGATCCGCCCGCTCGACCGGCCGCTGATCGCGGACGGCGGCATCTGCATCCTGCGCGGCAATCTCGCGCCGCGCGGCGCGGTGCTGAAACCGTCGGCGGCGAGCCCCGAACTGCTCAAGCATCGCGGCCGCGCGGTGGTGTTCGAGAACCTCGACCACTACAAGGCGACGATCAACGACGAAGCGCTCGACATCGATGCGAGCTCGGTGATGGTGCTGAAGAATTGCGGGCCGCGCGGCTATCCGGGCATGGCCGAGGTCGGCAACATGGGGCTGCCGCCGAAGCTGCTGCGCCAGGGCGTGAAGGACATGGTGCGGATTTCCGACGCACGGATGAGCGGCACCGCGTACGGCACGGTCGTGCTGCACGTGGCACCGGAAGCGGCCGCCGGCGGGCCGCTCGCCGCGGTGCGCAACGGCGACTGGATCGAACTCGACTGCGAGGCCGGCACGCTGCATCTCGACATTACGGATGAGGAACTGCAACGCCGCCTGTCGGACGTCGATCCGACCGCGGCGCCGGGCGTGGCCGGCCAGCTCGGCAAGGGCGGCTACGCGCGGCTGTATATCGATCACGTGCTGCAGGCCGACGAGGGGTGCGACCTCGACTTCCTGGTCGGCACGCGCGGCGCGGACGTGCCGAGCCATTCGCATTGAGCAGGCGGGCGGCGCGACATGCGCCGCCGCCGGTTGCGGGCCTTCCCGGTCCGCGCTTCATGAAACCGTGAACGCATGACGGCCGGTGACAACCGGGCCGAAGCAGGACGCGAACCATGACATCGAGCAGCACGCCGCGCCATCGCGGCATTTTTCCCGTCGTTCCGACGACGTTTACCGACACCGGCGAGCTCGACCTCGCGAGCCAGAAGCGCGCGGTCGATTTCATGATCGACGCCGGCTCGGACGGGCTGTGCATCCTCGCGAACTTCTCCGAGCAGTTCGCGATCACCGACGACGAACGCGACGTGCTCACGCGCACGATCCTCGAGCACGTGGCCGGCCGGGTGCCGGTGATCGTCACGACGTCGCACTACAGCACGCAGGTGTGCGCGGCGCGCAGCCTGCGCGCGCAGCAGCTCGGCGCGGCGATGGTGATGGCGATGCCGCCGTACCACGGCGCGACGTTCCGCGTGCCCGAAGCGCAGATCTTCGATTTCTTCGCGCGCGTGTCGGATGCGATCGACATCCCGATCATGATTCAGGATGCGCCCGCGAGCGGCACCGCGTTGTCCGCGCCGTTCCTCGCGCGGATGGCTCGCGAGATCGAGCAGGTCGCGTACTTCAAGATCGAGACGCCGGGCGCCGCGAACAAGCTGCGCGAACTGATCCGGCTCGGCGGCGACGCGATCGAGGGGCCGTGGGACGGCGAGGAGGCGATCACGCTGCTCGCCGATCTCCATGCGGGCGCGACCGGCGCGATGACGGGCGGCGGCTTCCCGGACGGCATCCGGCCGATCCTCGAAGCATTCCGCGAAGGGCGGCACGACGATGCGTTCGCGCATTACCAGGCATGGCTGCCGCTGATCAATCACGAGAACCGCCAGTCCGGGATCCTCACCGCGAAGGCGCTGATGCGCGAAGGCGGCGTGATCGCGTGCGAGCGGCCGCGGCATCCGATGCCGGAACTGCACCCGGACACGCGCGCGGAATTGCTCGCGATCGCGCGCCGGCTCGATCCGCTCGTGCTGCGCTGGGCGCGCTGAGCGATTCACGAAGGAGACATGCAGGATGAGTGATCCGATTTCGCTGGGTGTCGTCGGGATCGGCAAGATCGCGCGCGACCAGCATCTGCCGGCGATCGCCGCCGAGCCGGGCTTCGCGCTGACCGCCTGCGCGAGCCGCCATGCGGAAGTCGCGGGGGTGCGCAACTATCCCGATCTGCGTGCGCTGCTGGCCGCCGAGCCCGAACTCGACGCGGTGTCGCTGTGCGCGCCGCCGCAGGTGCGCTACGCACAGGCGCGCGCGGCGCTCGAAGCCGGCAAGCACGTGATGCTCGAGAAGCCGCCGGGCGCGACGCTCGGCGAAGTGGCCGCGCTGGATGCGCTGGCCCGCGAGCGCGGCCTCACGCTGTTCGCGACCTGGCATTCGCGCTGCGCGAGCGCGGTCGAGCCGGCGCGTGTGTGGCTTGCGCAACGCACGATCCGCGCGGTGCAGGTGCGCTGGAAGGAAGACGTGCGGCGCTGGCATCCGGGGCAACAGTGGATCTGGGAGCCGGGCGGCCTCGGCGTGTTCGATCCCGGCATCAACGCGCTGTCGATCGTCACGCGCATCCTGCCGCGCGAGCTCGTGCTGCGCGAGGCGACGCTCATCGTGCCGAGCGACGTGCAGACGCCGATCGCGGCCGAACTCGATTGCGCGGATACCGACGGCGTGCCGGTGCACGCGGAATTCGACTGGCGCCACGGCCCGGTCGAGCAATGGGAGATCGCGGTCGACACGGCCGACGGCGTGCTCGCGATCAGCCGCGGCGGCGCGCAATTGTCGATCGCGGGCGAGCCGGTCGAGATCGGGCCGGAGCGCGAGTACCCGGCGCTGTATGCGCACTTCCACGCGCTGATCGCGCGTGGCGAAAGCGACGTCGACGTGCGGCCGCTGCGGCTCGTCGCCGATGCCTTCCTGTTCGGCCGGCGCGTGCAGACCGACGCGTTCGGCCGCTGAACCTGCGTGCGCGCTTCGGTACGGCGAAGCGCGCACGACGAATGATTGATTACGGCACACATCACGGCATCAGCCGGTACAAAGGAGACACCCATGAACCGCACGACTCACACGATCCGTCGACACACCCTGCGCGCGCTGCTGGCCGCGCTTTGCATCGCGCCGCTCGGGATGACGGGCGCCGCGCACGCCGACGCGCCGCTGAAGATCGGCTTCCTCGTGAAGATGCCCGAGCAGGCGTGGTTCATCAACGAGCAGAACGCCGCGTCCGCGCTCGGCCAGAAGGAGAACTTCTCGGTCGTGAAGATCGGCACGCCGGACGGCGAGAAGGTGCTGGCCGCGATCGACAACCTCGGCTCGCAAGGCGCGCAGGGCTTCGTGATCTGCGCGCCGGACGTGCGTCTCGGGCCGGCGATCGCATCGCGCGCGAAGCGCTACAACATGAAGTTCGTGACGGTCGACGACCAGCTCGTCGATTCGAGCGGCAAGCCGCTGCCGAACGTGCCGCACCTCGGGATGTCGGCGACCAAGATCGGCAACCAGGTCGGCCAGGCGATCTCCGACGAGATGAAGCGGCGCGGCTGGAAGCCGGAGGAAGTCGGCGCGCTGCGCATCACCAACTACGAGCTGCCGACCGCGAAGCTGCGCACCGACGGCGCGACGCAGGCGCTGCTCGCGAACGGCTTCCGCAAGGAGAACATCTTCGACGCGCCGCAGAAGACGACCGACGACGAAGGCGGCTTCAGCGCGGCGGCACCGGTGCTCGCGCGCCATCCGAACGTGAAGAAATGGGTGATCTACGCGCTGAACGAGGAAACCGTGCTCGGCGCGGTGCGCGCGACCGAACAGCTGCACATCCCGGCGGCCGATGTGATCGGCGTCGGCATCAACGGCGCGGGCGAGGCGTTCGCCGAATTCCAGAAGAAGGAGCCGACCGGCTTCTACGGGACGATCGCGGTCAGCTCGACGAACCACGGCAAGGACAGCACGCAGAACCTCGTCGACTGGATTCGCAACGGCAAGACGCCGCCGGCCGACACGCAGACGAGCGGCAAGCTGATGACGCGCGCGAACTGGCAGGCCGTGCGCGCCGAACTCGGTATCTGAGCGGGGCGAGGCGAGAACGCAATGACGATGCAGACGATGACGGCCGCGTCCGGCCACGACGCCGAAGCGGGTACGCCGCCGGACGGCCCGCTGCTCGCGCTCGACGGCATCACCGTGACGTTTCCGGGCGTGCGTGCGCTCGACGCGGTGTCGCTGTCGGTGCGCGCGGGCGAAGTGCACGGGCTGATGGGCGAGAACGGCGCGGGTAAATCGACGCTGCTGAAGGTGCTGTCCGGTGTGAACCAGCCGCAGGCCGGCACGCTGACGCTGAACGGCACCGCGCAGCGTTTCGCGTCGACGCGCGCGGCGCTCGAGGCCGGCATCGCGATCATCTACCAGGAACTGCATCTGGTGCCCGAGCTGACGGTCGCGGAAAACCTGATGCTCGGGCAATTGCCGAGCCGGCTCGGCGTGGTCGACGAGCGCACGCTCGCGGCACGCGCGCTCGATGCGCTGGAGCGGCTCGGCGAGCACATCGATCCGGGCATCCCGGTGAAATATCTGTCGATCGGCCAGCGCCAGATGATCGAGATCGGCAAGGCGCTGATGCGCCATGCGCGCGTGATCGCGTTCGACGAACCGACGAGTTCGCTGTCCGCACGCGAGACCACGCAACTGTTCCGGATCATCCGCGCGCTGCGCGCGGAAGGCCGCGCGATCATCTACGTCACGCACCGGATGGAGGAAGTCTACGAACTGTGCGACCGCGTGACGGTGTTTCGCGACGGCCGCCGCATCGACACGTTCGATTCCGTCGCCGATCTCGACCGCGACCGGCTGATCGGCTGCATGGTCGGCCGTTCGATCGAGGACGTGTACGGCTACCGGTCGCGCCCGGCCGGCGACGTACTGATCGAAGCGAAAGGGTTGGCGGGGCCGGGGCTGGCCGAGCCCGTGTCGTTCACCGCGCGGCGCGGCGAGATCGTCGGCTTCTTCGGGCTCGTCGGCGCGGGCCGCTCCGAGCTGATGAAGCTGCTGTACGGCGCCGTGCGACCGAGCGCCGGGCACGTCGAGCTGAACGGCAAGCGGGTGGCGTTCGGCAGCCCGCGCGACGCGGTGCGCGCCGGCATCGCGCTGTGCCCGGAAGACCGCAAGCAGGAAGGCATCGTCGCGATCGCGTCGGTGGCCGACAACCTGAACATCAGCGCGCGCCGTCATTTCAGCCCGGCGCGCGTGCTGCTCGACGGGCGACGCGAACGCGAGCTTGCGCAGAAATACATCGAGCGGCTCGCGATCAAGACCCGCGACGGCGACACGCCGATCGGCGCGCTGTCGGGCGGCAACCAGCAGAAGGTCGTGCTCGCGCGCTGGCTGGCCGAGCGCATCGACGTGTTCCTGATGGACGAGCCGACGCGCGGCATCGACGTCGGCGCGCGCGCGGAAATCTACAACCTGTTCTACGAACTCGCGGAAGCGGGCCGCACCGTGATCCTCGTGTCGAGCGATCTGGCCGAGGTGATCGGCGTGTCGGACCGCATCGTCGTGATGAAGGAAGGACGGATTGCGGGCGAGGTTGCGAAGGCGCACGCGACGCCCGATGCACTGATCAAGCTCGCGCTGCCGCGCTAGCGGCGTGCTGTTCAACCGGAAAGCAAGTGAACTGATATGAGCCAGGCAATGCAACCCCAACGTACTTCCCCGTCCCCGGATGCCGCCGCCGCGGCCACGCCCGTGCGACCACGCAGCGGCGTGTGGCAGCTGATCAACCGCTCCGGCATCGTGATGGTGTTTCTGGTGCTGTTCGCGACGCTGTCGCTGACCGTGCCGGACTTCCTCACGCCGCGCAACATCCAGGGCCTGCTGCTGTCGGTCACGCTGATCGGCTCGATCGCGGTGACGATGATGTTCGTGCTCGCGCTCGGCGAGGTCGACCTGTCGGTCGCGTCGATCGTCGCGTTCTCGGGTGTCGTCGCGTCGACGCTGATCACCGCGACGCACAGCGTCGTGCTCGGGATCGCGGCCGGCGTGCTCGCGGGCGGCGCGGTCGGGCTCGTGAACGGCGTGCTGATCGCGCGCTATCGGATCAACTCGCTGATCGTCACGCTCGCGATGATGGAAGTCGTGCGCGGGCTCGCGTTCATCACGTCGAACGGCGACGCGGTGATGATCTCGGAAGAACGCTTCTTCGATCTCGGCGGCGGGTCGTTCCTGGGCATCTCGTTTCCGATCTGGAGCAACATCGTCGGCTTCGTCGTGTTCGGCTTCCTGCTGCGCAAGACGGTGTTCGGCAAGAACGTGCTGGCCGTCGGCGGCAACGGCGAGGCCGCGCTGCTCGCGGGGCTGCCGGTGATGCGCATCAAGATCGCGGTGTTCGTGCTGCAGGGGCTCGTGACCGGCTTCGCCGGCGTGATGCTCGCGTCGCGGATGAGCCTCGGCGATCCGAAGACGTCGGTCGGCCTCGAACTCGGCGTGATCTCCGCGTGCGTGCTCGGCGGCGTGTCGCTGACGGGCGGCGTCGCGACGATCTCCGGCGTGCTGGTCGGCGTGCTGATCATGGGCTCCGTGCAGGACGCAATGAGTCTGCTGAACGTGCCGACCTTTTACCAATATCTGATACGCGGCGGAATTCTGTTGCTCGCGGTGCTGTTCGACCAGTATCGTCGCAACCAGCGGCGCGCGATGAAGATCTGACTTCGGTGATGGCGCGGCCGCCCGCGAACGCGACAGATCAGATATCGGGAGACGGCATGCAACAGACTCATCCGGCCGCGTCGGCGACGCTGCTGGCCGACAGCCGCAACACGCTCGGCGAAGGCGCGACGTGGTGCGACAGGACGCACACCCTGTACTGGGTGGACATCGAAGGCGCGCGGCTGTGGCGCTGCCCGGCGGATGGCTCGGACCTCGTGCAATGGGCGATGCCCGAGCGGCTCGCATGCTTCGCGCTGACCGACGATCCGGACGTGCTGTTGGTCGGGCTCGCGACCCATCTCGCGTTTTTCGATCTGCGCAGCGGCGCGTTCACGCGGATCGTCGACGTCGAGCCTGAACTGCCCACGCGGCTGAACGACGGGCGCTGCGACGGGGCCGGCGCGTTCGTGTTCGGGATGAAGGACGAAGGCGCCGAGCCGCCGCGTGCGGTCGGCGGGTTCTATCGGCTCAATTCCGACCTCACGCTCGAACGGCTCGCGTTGCCGCCGGCCGCGATCGCGAACAGCATCGGATTCTCGCCGGATGGTTCGAAGATGTATTTCTGCGATTCGCTGGTGCGCGAGATTTTCGTGTGCGATTACCGCGCGGGTGGCGATGTGGCCAATGTGCGGCCGTTCGCGCGGCTGACGGATGTAGACGGCGACCCGGACGGCTCGATCGTCGATCGCGACGGCGGGTTGTGGAATGCGCAGTGGGGTGGGCGGCGCGTGGTGCGCTATGGGCCGGACGGGATCGAGACGGATCGCGTTGAAGTGCCGACCGCGCAGCCGAGCTGTGTGGCGCTTGATGGTGACGGCCGGTTGTATGTGACGAGTGCGCGTGTTGACCTGAGCGACGATGCGCTGGCGAGCGACGCGCACGCGGGCGGCGTGTTCGTCGCGCAAACGCGGCACGTGGGGCTGCCGACCGCACGGTTCGCGGGCACGCCGCGTGGTTGATCGCCTGGCCGCCGCATCCGGGTTCCCGTCCATGGGATCGCGCTGACGCGGCGGGCTTCACGCTCATGCCGGCGCTCCGCCGCGCATGCGCGAACGCGCGGCGGCTGCCCGTCTGCCCGAACACGCCTTTCTTCTCCCCGACCTGCTGGTAAGATGGCCCGCAATTCCATCCAGCACGCGCCATGAGTTCCACCCCGACCAAGCCCACCCGTTCGAAACCCGCCGCGAAGGACGCCGCCCACATGCCGGGCGACAAGCCGAAAGCGCGCGTGCAGCAGCGCCTGACCTACGTGATCGGCGGCCTCGACCGGCTGCTGCGCCGCCACATGACCGACGCACTCGCGCCGCTCGGCATCACGCTCGCGCAATACACGGCGCTGTCGGTGCTCGAGGCGCGCGGCGCATCGTCGAACGCGCAGCTGGCCGAGCGCTCGTGGATCACGCCGCAATCGGCGAACGAGGTGATGAGCGTGATGGCCGCCCGCGGTTTCGTCACGCGCGAAGCCGACCCGTCGCATGGCCGCATCATCCTGCTGACGCTGACCGATGCAGGCGCGGCGATGCTGCGCGAATGCGAAGCCGCGCTGCGGCCGGTCGAGGCACGCATGCTCGGCGACATCTCGGCCGACGACGCCGCGCACGTGCAGCGCGCGCTCGAACTGTTCTCGCGCAACCTGCGCGGCTGACCGCTTCCCCGTTTTCACGACGCAGGCCCGCCAGGCCCGCGCTCGCTGCGTCCGCGCCATCGGGCGTTCGCCCGACCGCGCCCTGATTTCCCCCGCGCTTTCTCCGCGTTCCGCTCCGGGTTTACACCGGCGCTCGTGCCGCTTGCAATATCAGGTAGCCTGATATTAAATGAAGTCGTCCGCAGCATGCAGGCTGCGCACCGAATCGCACTGGAAACGAACGACAGGAACAGACATGAGCAAGTACGACAACCGCTGGCAGACCGTTGAAGTGAAAGTGGAGGCCGGCATCGCGTGGGTCACGCTGAATCGCCCCGAGAAGCGCAACGCCATGAGCCCGACGCTGAACCGGGAGATGCTGGAAGTCCTCGACGCGGTCGAGTTCGACGACGAGGCAAAGGTGCTGGTGCTGACCGGCGCGGGCGCCGCGTGGACGGCCGGCATGGATCTGAAGGAATATTTTCGCGAGATCGACGGCGGCTCCGACGCGCTGCAGGAAAAAGTGCGCCGCGACGCATCGGAATGGCAGTGGCGCCGCCTGCGGATGTACAACAAGCCGACCATCGCGATGGTGAACGGCTGGTGCTTCGGCGGCGGGTTCTCGCCGCTCGTCGCGTGCGACCTCGCGATCGCGGCGGACGACGCGGTGTTCGGGCTGTCGGAGATCAACTGGGGCATCCCGCCGGGCAACCTCGTCAGCAAGGCGATGGCGGACACGGTCGGGCATCGTCGCGCGCTGCACTACATCATGACCGGCGACACGTTCACCGGCGCGGAGGCGGCGGAAATGGGCCTCGTGAACAGCAGCGTGCCGCTCGCCGAACTGCGCGACGCGACGATCGCGCTCGCCGCGCGGCTGATGGACAAGAACCCGGTCGTGCTGCGCGCGGCGAAGCACGGCTTCAAGCGTTCGCGCGAACTCACGTGGGAACAGTGCGAGGATTACCTGTATGCGAAGCTCGACCAGGCGCAACTGCGCGATCCGGAGCGCGGCCGCGAGCAGGGGCTGAAGCAATTCCTCGACGACAAGACGATCAAGCCGGGCCTGCAGGCATACAAGCGCTGAGACAAGCGCCGACGCAGCCGCCGGCATCATCGCCGGCGTAATCGCAAGAGACAGGCAAGGCAGGAGACGACATGACAGACAGACGGATGCTGATCGGCGGCGAGTGGTGCAACGCCCGCGACGGGCGCACCTTCGACCGCTTCAACCCCGCGACCGGCGCGCTCGCATCACGCGCGCCGGCGGCCGGCGTGGCCGACGCCGACGCGGCGATCGACGCCGCGCACCGCGCGTTCCCCGCATGGGCGGCGCTTGCGCCGACCGAGCGCCGCCGCCGGCTGCTGAAGGCGGCCGACCTGATGGATGCGCGCATCGACGCGTTCATCGCGACCGGCGTGGCCGAAACCGGCGCGACGCCCGGCTGGCTCGGCTTCAACGTGACGCTCGCGGCGAACATGCTGCGCGAGGCCGCGTCGATGACGACGCAGATCGACGGCGACGTGATCCCGTCCGACGTACCGGGCAATCTCGCGCTCGCGATGCGCGTGCCGTGCGGCGTGGTGCTCGGCATCGCGCCGTGGAACGCGCCGGTGATCCTCGGCACGCGTGCGCTGGCGATGCCGCTCGCATGCGGCAACACGGTCGTGCTGAAGGCGTCCGAGGCGTGCCCGGGCGTGCACGCGCTGATCGGCGAGGTGCTGGACGAAGCGGGGCTCGGCGCCGGCGTGGTCAACGTGATCACGCACGCGGCGGCCGACGCGCCCGAACTCGTCGAGCGGATGATCGCGCATCCGCACGTGAAGCGGATCAACTTCACCGGGTCGACGCACGTCGGCCGCATCATCGCGCGCCACGCCGCCGCGCACCTGAAACCCGTGCTGCTCGAACTCGGCGGCAAGGCGCCGGTGCTGGTGCTCGACGATGCCGATCTCGACGCGGCCGTCGACGCGATCGCGTTCGGCGCATTTTTCAACCAGGGGCAGATCTGCATGTCGACCGAGCGCGTGATCGTCGCGCGGCCGATCGCCGATGCGCTCGTCGAACGGCTCGCCGCGAAGGCGCGCACGTTGATCGCCGGCGATCCGCTGGTCGGCCATTCGCTCGGCACGATGGTCGATGCGTCGGCCGCCGCGCGCGCGGCGTCGCTGGTCGAGGATGCGCGTGCGCAGGGCGCGCAATTGCCGCTCGGCTGCCGTGTGGAGGGTGCGACGATGCAGCCCGCGATCGTCGACGGCGTCATGCCCGGCATGCGGCTCTATCGCGAGGAATCGTTCGCACCGGTCGTCGCGATCCTGCGCGCGGACAGCGACGACGAGGCGGTCGCGCTGGCGAACGACAGCGAATTCGGGCTGTCGGCGAGCGTGTTCAGCCGCGATATCGCACGTGCGATGGCGGTCGCGCGACGGATCGAATCGGGAATCTGCCACGTCAACGGGCCGACCGTGCACGACGAAGCGCAGATGCCGTTCGGCGGCACGAAGGCGAGCGGCTACGGCCGCTTCGGCAGCCGTGCGTCGATCGCCGAATTCACCGAGCTGCGCTGGATCACCGTGCAGACCACGCCGCGCCACTATCCGATATGAGCGAGCCGACGATGAATGCAGAGAAGGCGCCGCTTCAGGTCGGTCAACACGCCGACGCCGTGCGCTATCGCGCGGCCGCCGTCGCCGTTGGCGCGGCCGAGATTCGCCGCGCCGACGACGGTACCTGGTACCTGCGTTCGCGCGAGCCGCTCGGCGATTACCCGACGCGCGTCACCGACTGCCTCGTGCGGGGCGCGCAAGCGCACCCCGACCGCGTGCTGGCCGCGCGGCGCGGCGCCGACGGGAACTGGATCGAGATCACTTATGCGCAGATGCTCGAACGTGCCCGCGCGCTCGGCCAGGGCCTCGTCGATCTCGGGCTGTCGGCCGAGCGTCCGCTCGCGGTGCTGTCCGGCAACGATCTCGAGCACCTGCAGTTGATGTTCGCGGCGATGCTGGCCGGCGTGCCGTACTCGCCGATCTCGCCCGCGTATTCGCTGGTGTCGACCGACTACGGAAAGCTGCGTCATACGCTCGGCGTGCTGCGGCCGGGCGCGGTGTTCGTCGCGGAACGCGCGCCGTTCGCGCGGGCGCTCGACGCGACGTTGCCGGCCGATGCGGCGCTGATCGTCGCGCGCGATGCCGATGTTGATGCAGAGGATCGCGCGGTGCCGCTGTCGCGCCTGCTCGCCACCGCACCGCGCACGATCGACGCGATCCACGAGGCGATCGGCCCCGACCATCTCGCGAAGATCCTGTTCACGTCCGGTTCGACGAAGCAACCGAAGGCCGTGCCGACCACGCACCGGATGCTGTGCAGCAACCAGCAGATGCTGCGCCAGACGATGCCGGAACTCACGCGCGAGCCGCCGGTGCTGGTGGACTGGCTGCCATGGAATCACACGTTCGGCGGCAGCCACAACCTCGGCATCGCGCTGTACAACGGCGGCACGCTGTATATCGACGACGGCCGCCCGATGCCCGGCCGCTTCGACGAAACCGTGCGCAATTTGCGCGAGATCGCCCCGACGATCTACTTCAACGTGCCGAAGGGCTGGGAGGAACTGACCGCCGCGCTCGAACGCGATGCCGAATTGCGCGACACGTTCTTCTCGCGCGTGAAGCTGTATTTCTTCGGCGGCGCGGGGCTGTCGCAGGCCGCGTGGGACCGGCTCGACCGCGTGACCGAAGCGCATTGCGGCGAGCGTATCCGGATCATGGCCGGCCTCGGGATGACGGAGGCGTCGCCGTCGTGCCTGTTCACGACCGGCCCGCTGATGCGCGCCGGCTATATCGGGCTGCCCGCGCCCGGCTGCGACGCGAAGCTCGTGCCGTGCGGCGGCAAGCACGAACTGCGCTTCAAGGGGCCGAACGTAATGCGCGGCTACTGGCACGCGGACGTCGATCCGCGCGACGTGTTCGACGAAGAAGGCTATTACCGCAGCGGCGACGCGGGCGTCTTTGCCGATCCGGAGCGGCCGGAACTCGGGCTGCTGTTCGACGGGCGATTGACCGAGGATTTCAAGCTGAGCAGCGGCACGTTCGTGAGCGTCGGGCCGTTGCGCGCGCATGCGGTGTCGACGGGTGCGCCGTACGTGCAGGACGTGGTCGTCACCGGGATCAATCGCGACGACATCGGCTTGCTGGTGTTTCCGCGCGTCGACGCGTGCCGGGCGCTGGCAGGGCTCGCCGCGGATGCCTCGGTGACCGACGTGCTGCGCGCGCCGGCCGTGCGCGCGGCGTTCGCGGCGTGGCTGGCTGCGTTGAACCGGAATGCGAGCGGCGGGTCGACGTTCGTCGCGCGGATCAAGCTGATCGACACGCCGCCGTCGCTCGATCTCGGCGAGGTGACCGACAAGGGTTCGCTGAACCAGGCGGCCGTGCAGAAGCATCGCGCGGCGACGATCGACGCGCTGTACGACCCGGCGCGGCGCGATCCCGACGTGATTTACGCGTAGGCAGCACGCGCGAGCAGTTACAGCAGTAAGCAACCAGCAGGCACAACGACCGGCCGGCCACGACACCGGCAGGCGCTCTTTCGGCCAGTGAATCAGGTTGCCTGATAAAGGCGGCCGTTCATACGACACCTCGCGCGCCGAACCGCCACTGGCCGGCGGTGGCGCGCGGCGGTCGTTACACGGCCGACCGACTACAAAGACATGGGACTGGAGACATGAACACTTACGTTGCCGAAAAATCCACGGTCGCGACCACGCTCGCGCTGTGTTTCGCGATCGCACTCCTCGAAGGGCTCGACCTGCAGTCGGTCGGCGTCGCCGCGCCGCGGATGGCGCGCGAATTCGGGTTGACCGTGTCGCAGATGGGCATCGCGTTCAGCGCGGGTACCTTCGGGCTGCTGCCGGGCGCGATGCTCGGCGGGCGGCTCGCCGACCGGATCGGCCGCAAGCGCGTGCTGATCGCATCGGTCGTGCTGTTCGGGCTGCTGTCGATCGCGACCGCGCAGGTATCGACGTTCGCGATGCTCGTCGTCGTGCGCGTGCTGACCGGCATCGGCCTCGGCGGCGCGATGCCGAACCTGATCGCGCTGTCGTCCGAAGCGGTCGAGCCGCGCTCGCGCAGCAGCGCGGTCGCGACGATGTACTGCGGAATCCCGTTCGGTGGCGTGATCGCATCGGTGATCGGCGTGCTGCTCGCCGGCGACACCGAATGGCGGCACATCTTCTACGTCGGCGGCGTGGGGCCGCTGCTGCTCGTGCCGCTGCTGGTGTGGTTCCTGCCGGAATCGCGCGCGTATCTCGACGTCGCCGGCACGCAGGCCGCGCGCGCGAGCGTCGCCCGCACGCTATTCGGCGACGGCCGCACGACGTCGACGGTCGCGCTGTGGGTCAGCTACTTCTGCACGCTGATCGTCCTCTACTTCCTGCTGAACTGGCTGCCGTCGCTGATGGCCTCGCGCGGGCTCGACCGCGCGCACGTCGGCCTCGTGCAGATCGCGTTCAACGTCGGCGCGGGGCTCGGCGCGCTCGGCATCGGCGCGGCGCTCGACCGGATGCGCGCGTCGCGCGTGGTCGGCGGGATGTACGTCGGGATCGTGCTGTCGCTGGCCGCGCTCGCGGCCGCGCCGGGTTTCGGGTCGCTCGCGGCCGCCGCGTTCGCGGCGGGGATGTTCGTCGTCGGCGGGCAGTCGGTGCTGTATGCGCTCGCGGCGATCTACTACCCGACCGCGATGCGCGGCACCGGCGTCGGCGCGGCGGTGGCGGTCGGCCGGCTCGGCTCCGTCGTCGGGCCGCTCGCGGCCGCGACGCTGCTGGCCGCGGGCCGCAGCGCGCCGGTCGTGATCGGCGCGAGCATCCCGGTCACGCTCGTCGCGGCTTTCGCTGCGTTCGTGCTGATTCGCCGCCCGCAAGCGGGCGACTGAGGGTTCGATTTTTCAATGCGCGCCGTCAGAGCGCGCGATTCAACATGGTCTGGAGACGCAACGAAATGAAGACGAAGACAAGGAACGGCCTGCTGGCCGCCGGCGCGTGCTGCGCACTCGCCGCGCCGGGCGCGCACGCGCAGTCGAGCGTGACGCTGTACGGGATCATCGATACGGGCGTCGAATTCGTGTCGCACGCGAACGCGGCCGGCGATCACGTGGTGCGGATGCCGGGCGTGACGGGCGAGCTGCCGTCGCGCTGGGGGCTGCGCGGCACCGAGGATCTCGGCGGCGGCTATCAGGCGGTGTTTACGCTCGAAAGCGGCTTCAACGTGCGCGGCGGCGATCTCGGGCAGGGCGGCCGGCTGTTCGGGCGGCAGGCGTTCGTCGGGCTGAAGAGCGGCTTCGGCACGCTCGCGTTCGGCCGCCAGTACACGATGACGTACCTCGCGCTGCAGGGCGCGGACATCATCGGCCCCGACATCTACGGGCTCGGCTCGTTTGACGCGTACGTGCCGAACGGCCGTGCCGACAACGCGGTGACCTACCTCGGCACGTATCGCGGCGTGACGCTCGGCGCCGCCTATTCGTTCGGCCGCGACGGCGCGGGCACCGGCAATTCGCCGGGGCAGGGCACGTGCGCGGGGCAGGTGCCGGGCGACGCGGTGCAGTGCCGCAACTGGTCGGTGATGCTCAAGTACGACAGCGCGTACTTCGGTGCGGCGGCGTCGTACGAGGAACAGCGCGGCGGCACCGGCGCGGCCGCCAACTTCTTCGACGGCGTGGCGCCCGTTCCCTTTACCAGCAGCGGCGGCAAGGATGCGCGCACGCACGTGAGCGCGTATGCGCAGGCGGCCGGCGCGAAGATCGGCGCGGGCTGGATCGGGCGGCGCGTGTCGACCGGCTCGCCGGCCGCGGCGGGCGCGCATTCCGACCTGTTCTTCGTCGGCGCGTCGTATGCGGTGAAGCCCGATTTCATCGTCGACGGCGAAGGCTACCGGATCGTCAACAGCGCGCACGACACGCGCGCGACGATGGCCACGCTGCGCGCGACCTATCTGCTGACCAAGCGCACGGCCGTCTACGCGCAATCGTCGTATCTGTGGAACAGCGAGCATGCACGCTATTCGGTCAGCGGCGGCGGGCCCGGCACGACACCCGGCGCGGGGATGGGGCAGCTCGGCGCGATGGTCGGCATGCGGCACATGTTCTGATTCACCGGCGTGACGAACCCAACGGGAGTTATCTTGAACAGGAAATCTGCATTCCTCTGTATTGCGCCGTTGTCCGCCGCTGCCCTGCTCGCCGGTTGCGGCGGCGACGATTCGATCAGCGCTCCGCCCACGCACCTGAGCGCCGCGACGCCGGCCACGATGGCGCAGACCTGCGACGCGCTCGCCGCGAAGCTCGCGTATGCGAACACGTCGTTCACGTCGGTGACGACCGCCGCGGCCGGCACGCTGACGGTGGCCGGCAAGCCGGTCGCCGAGCACTGCGTGATCGCAGGCAAGATGAACCAGCGCGTGAGCGGGGTGGACGGCAACACCTATGCGATCGGCTTCGAGATGCGTTTGCCGAAAGCGTGGAACGGCCGCTTCTTCTACCAGGCCAACGGCGGGCTCGACGGCAACGTCGTGACCGCGACCGGCGCGTAATAACTTCGTATAGCATACATTATACGAAGTTATACGAGACACGTTCACCGGCGCGGAGGCGGCGGAAATGGGCCTCGTGAACAGCAGCGTGCCGCTCGCCGAACTG
>NZ_BCPP01000002.1:0-29881 GCF_016586125.1 Burkholderia sp. E168m23 | reverse complement strand
AGCCGGGCAGCCAGTCGAGCTCCATTTCCGGCAGCCGGCGCTCGCCGGCGATTCCGTACATGATCTGGATCTGCTCGGGCGAGCCGGCCATCACGCGGCCGAGCCACGTGCGCCACGCACGCGCCTCGTCGTAGTAGCCGCCGCGCATCAGCGCGAGCAGCGTGATCGTCGCGTCGCGCAGCCAGCAGTAGCGGTAGTCCCAGTTGCGGTTGCCGCCGATCTTCTCCGGCAGCGACGTGGTCGGCGCGGCGACGATGCCGCCGGTCGGCTCGTACGCGAGCGCCTTCAGCGTGATCAGCGAGCGGCGCACGGCGGCCGCGTAGCGGCCCTGCACCTGACAGCGGCCCGACCATTCGAGCCAGTAGTTCTCGGTGCGCGCGAGCATCGACAGCGGATCGCGCGCGGGCGGCAGCCGCATGTGCGACGCCGCGTAGCCGAGCGAGAACGGCACGCGCTCGTCGGCGCCGACCGTGAATTCCGCGAGCGTGTGGAGGTTCTTGCCGGTGAGCGGCACCGGCGTGCGCAGCACGACGGTATCGGGGCCGGCGATGGCCTTCATGCCGTCCTCGCGGGTCAGTTGCGTGACCCACGGAATCGAGAAACCGTAGTCGAAGCGCAACACGAGTTCCATGCGCATCTTCATCTTGCCGTGGCGGCCGACGACGATCCGCACCAGTTCGGACCAGCCGTTGCCGGGCGGCATGAAGTCGATCACGGTGACGGCGCCGTCGGCGCTTTCGTAATCGGTCTCGAGAATCAGCGTGTCGCCGCGATAGCGGCGGGTCGTGTGCGTGATCGCGGCGTCGGCGGCCGGAGCAAGCAACCAGCGGCCGTGCTCGGGCGTGCCGAGCAGCGCCGCGAAGCAGGCGCCCGAATCGAAGCGGGGCCAGCACAGCCAGTCGACGGAGCCGTCTTTTGCGATCAGCGCGGCCGTGTGGCCGTCGCCGACGAGGGCGTAGTCTTCGATCAGGGCGGGCATGGGCAGGCGATCCTTGGGTATTCGAGTTTCACAATGCGGACGTCGACGCCCTCGACTTCACGCGCGGGCGCCGCGCCCCGTATACTCGGCCGGGCGGCGGAGCGCGTGAACGGCCGGCGTTTCGTCCTATCTCAACACTTGAAGCGACTCGATGCAAGGAGGATTCAATGCCCAACCGTTTACGCGAGCGTGACGCACGCGCTTCGACACGAGGGTTCCCGCTTAGGTTCGCTCACTGGATGAAAGGTTTCGCGATCGTGCTTTCCCTGTCCGCGACCCACGCATTCGCGCAGCAATCGTCCGCCCCGGCCGACGGCGTCTACAACCTGCTCGTCGGCACCTATACGGGCGGCGGCAGCGACGGGATTTACGTTTACCGCTTCGATACCAAGAGCGGCAGCGTCGCGCCGGTGTCGTCGGCGAAGACCGTGAATCCGTCGTACCTGTTGCCGAGCCGCGACGGTCGCACCGTCTACGCGGTCAACGAACTGCCCGGCGACGACGGGCCGGCGACGCAGCGCGGCGGCGTGAGCGCGTTCCGCTTCGACGCGAAGACGGGCGCGCTGAGCTTCATCGACCGCGTATCGTCGGAAGGGAACGATCCGTGCTATCTCGCGCTGTCGCCGGACGGCAAGTACCTCGTCACCGCCAACTACTCGGTCGCGGCCGACCCGGGCGGCAGCTTCGCGGTGCTTCCGCTGCGCGACGACGGCGCGGTCGGTCAGGCAGTGCTGACGGTCCACCACGAAGGCACCGGGCCGGTGAAGGGCCGCCAGGACGGCGCGCACGTGCATTCGACGGTGTTTTCGCCGGACGGCCGCTATCTGTTCGTGCAGGATCTCGGCGCGGACAAGATCTACGGCTACCGCTACACGGTGGACGGCAGCCGCGGGCTGATCAGCCCGACCGACACGCGCTACACGCCGGTGAAGGCGGGCTCGGGCCCGCGTCACATGGTGTTCAGCGCCGACGGCCGGTTCGCGTACGTGACGAGCGAACTCAACGCGTCGGTCGAGGTGTTCGGCTATCACGACGGCAAGCTGACGCCGATCGAGACGCTGCCGATGACGGCGCCCGGCTTCAAGGGCAAGGTCGGCGGCGGCGCGATCCACCTGTCGCCGGACGGCCGCTTCCTGTACGCGAGCAACCGCGGCGACGCGAACGACCTCGTGATCTACGCGGTGAACAAGGCCGACGGCCGGCTGAAGCACGTCGGCCGCCAGTCGAGCCTCGGCAAGACGCCGCGCGAGTTCCTGATCGATCCGACCGGCAAGTGGCTGATCGTCGGCAACCAGGACAGCGACACGTTCTACGTGTTCAGTCGCGATGTCGAAACGGGGCAGCTCGGCGCGAATCCGCAGAAGATCGCGGTCGGCAAGCCGGTCGATTTCAAGCTGGTGCCGGTCGCCCAGTAAATCGCGGGGATTCCCGGCTGATGCAAGAAGGGCGCTGCCGATGCAGCGCCCTTCGTATTTCAGGCAGTCGGTTTCACGACGCGCCCATGTCGATGAACGGCGGCCGGCGGGCCGCCTGCCTCAGTCGGCCGCAGCCGGCACGAGCACCTCGCGGCTGCCGTTGATGCCCATCGCCGACACGAGGCCGGCCGCCTCCATCTGCTCGACGAGCCGCGCCGCGCGGTTGTAGCCGATGCGCAACTGCCGCTGCACCGACGAGATCGACGCGCGCCGCGTGCGCACGACGAACGCGACGGCTTCGTCGTACAGCGGATCGGCTTCCGCGTCCGGCGCGTCGCCGAACAGGTCCTGCGTCGCGCCGTCGGCGGCCGGGCCGTCGAGGATGCCTTCCTCGTATTGCGGCTCGCCGAACTGCTTCAGGTACTCGACGATCCGGTGCACTTCCTCGTCGGCGACGAACGCGCCGTGCACGCGCTGCGGATAACCGGTGCCCGGCGGCAGGAACAGCATGTCGCCCATCCCGAGCAGCGACTCCGCGCCCATCTGGTCGAGGATCGTGCGCGAATCGATCTTCGACGATACCTGGAACGCGACGCGCGTCGGGATGTTCGCCTTGATGAGGCCGGTGATCACGTCGACGGACGGCCGCTGCGTCGCGAGGATCAGGTGGATGCCGGCCGCGCGCGCCTTCTGCGCGAGGCGGGCGATCAGTTCCTCGATCTTCTTGCCGGCGACCATCATCAGGTCGGCCAGCTCGTCGATCACGACGACGATCAGCGGCAGCGTCGACAGCGGCTCCGGATCCTCGGGCGTCAGCGAGAACGGGTTGCCGATCTTCTTTTCCTTCGCTTCCGCGTCGCGGATCTTCTGGTTGAAGCCCGCGAGGTTGCGCACGCCGACGGCCGACATCAGCCGGTAGCGCTTCTCCATTTCGCCGACGCACCAGTTCAGCGCGTTCGCCGCGAGCTTCATGTCGGTGACGACCGGCGCGAGCAGATGCGGGATGCCTTCGTAGACCGACAGCTCGAGCATCTTCGGGTCGATCATGATGAGCCGCACGTCTTCCGGCGTCGCCTTGTACAGCAGCGACAGGATCATCGCGTTGATCGCGACCGACTTGCCCGAACCCGTCGTGCCGGCCACGAGCATGTGCGGCGCCTTCGCGAGATCGGTGACGACCGGGTGGCCGGTGATGTCCTTGCCCATCGCGATCGTCAGTTGCGACGGCGAATGCTGGTATTCGCGTGCGGCAAGAATTTCCGACAGGCGGATCATCTGGCGCTTCGCGTTCGGCAGTTCGAGGCCCATGCAGGTCTTGCCGGGGATCGTCTCGACGACGCGGATCGACGTGAGGCCGAGGCCGCGCGACAAGTCCTTCATCAGGCCGACGATCTGGCTGCCGCGCACGCCGAGCGCGGGTTCGATCTCGAAGCGCGTGATCACGGGGCCAGCCGACGCGCCGACCACCGTCACCGGCACCTTGAATTCCTGCAGCCGCTGTTCGATCACCTGCGCGGTTTGCGCGAGGTGTTCGTCGGTGATCATTTCGACGTCGTCGGACGCGGGCTCGAGCAGGTCGAGCGTCGGCAGTTCGACGTTGAACGACGCGGGTGCGTGGAATTCGAACGCGTTCGGGCGCGGCGGGCGGGCTGGGGTATCGGCTTGGGCGGGGCCGGTTGCCTCGATTGGATGGGAGGCCGGTGCGCCGATCGGCGGGGCTGCCGGCGATGGCGGCGCGGAAACGACGGTTGCCGGCGTGGTCGGCAGGTTCGCGCCGGGGACGGTTGCCGCTAGCGGTGCCGTGGTCGGTGCTGCCGTCACGTCATGCGACATGGACCAGCCCGACGATGAGACGGCAGGGGCGGGCGATGTCGTGAACGTCTGAGTCGCGGCCGGGGCGGCGGCTGGGACGGACGCGATCGACGGAGCCTGCGTCGCGGTGGCCGCCCCGATGGACGTCAGCGGCCCGGCCGCGGCGACAGGCGCGCTGGCGATCGGGTGCGCTGGCGTGGCGGCGTCCGTGGTCGTCGGCGCGAGCGCGCTGAAGGACGTGAAGGACGTCGACGTCGCGGCGGACGCGGTTGGTGATACGGGCAGGCTGATTGGCGGCTGCGGAGCGACCGCGCCCGATGCGCTGAATGGAGCGAAGGTCGTCGTACCGGTCGACGTGGCTGCTGTGTCGACAGGAAATGCCGATGCCGACGGGGACGACGGCGCGGCGATCGATGTGGACGTGAAAGTCGCGGGCATCGCGGTAGCCGGCACCGGCGTTACGGGCGCCTGCGCAGTCGAACCGAACGTCGAAACCGATGCGCCAGTCGTCGACGGCATCACGGCAGGCGCATCGGTCGATGCAGGCGTCGAGGCGCGGGAAAGCGAACCGTCAGTCAGGTCCGTGGCACCGGCCGGCGATGCCGACGCGACGGAAGTAACGGGTGGTGCCGAGGCGGCCGGTTGCGACGGCGAAGCGGACGCCGTGCCGGTTACGCCGACGGGCGAAACTGCGGTAGCGACGGGCGCGATGTTCGATGCGGAGGCCGGCGCGGATGCGTGTGCAGTCGAGCCATGAGCCGTGCCGGTCAGCGGCGATGCATTGACGGCCGAAGCCGCCGAGGTTGCGGCGAACGGCTGAACCGCCGGCGATTTCGGCGGTTCAGCGGCAACGGTCGTTTGTGTCGCTGCGGGCGGTATCGTCGGCGCGGTCCAATATGTAGCGGGCGTCGCGCGTTGAGCGACCGCCGACAGCGGTGCCGCGGGTTCCGCCGCCTCGACCGGCTTGACGGCGTCCGGCACGTGATTCGATACCGCCGGTGCCGATGTTGCCGCAATCGACGTGGTCCCCGAAGCTGCGCTCACGGACGTTCCCGCGAGCGACGAAGCGGGCAGGGCAGCGAACGGAACGATGCCGTCGGCAGGCTTCGCGGCGGCGTGCGGATCGGCAGCCCCTTGAGGCACGCGGGCCGAAGCGGCGCGATCGATTGCGGACGCCGGTTGCGCGTCGGCGTGGTCGTCGATATCGACGGAGCCGGTCGCTTTGCCGGTGTCGAGGTCGCGAACCGCTGCGTCGCCTCCTTGTGTGAAGGCTGAATGCGCGGATTGCGGTCCCGCGGTGACTGCCGGCGGCTCGGCGATCGGGTTTCCGGTCGACACGTCGAGCGCCGGAACCGGCGCGCTGACGACATCTTCCCAAGGCGCGACGTCGATGGGTGCGTCGATCGACGGTGCTGCGACCCCGAATGCCGGCGCGGCGGGCGTAGCGTCGACGTGACGGATTGCGTCGTCGGCGCGATGCGAGAACGCGGCATCGTCGATGGCGGTATTCGACCGTGCGTTCGGTTCAGCGTCACCGAATGCAGGAGGGGACAAATCGCCAACCGGAGCCTGCGCGATGCCGGACTGCGCCGGCATGAAGGCGTCGAGCACGATCGGCGCGTTGTCGTCGTATGCGGGCGCGGCATCGTGTTCAGCCGGAGCATTGGCGCCCTGGGCTGCGATGCCGTGCGTCGCGGAGCCGAACGCATTCGACACGGTCGCCGATGCCGGCGCGGCCACGCTGCCGGCTGCGGCGGCGACACCGGCCACGGCAGCGGCTGCTGCCGCCGTGTGCGCTGCATCGCCGGACGGCGTGCCGCCCAGCGACGCCCATTGCGCGGTGCTGGCCTCGATCGAACGCAGCGTGTCGTGAACGCTCGGTGCGGGCGTAATCGGCGCCGCCGGCTTCTCGTTCCACGCATAGAGCGGCGCGCGCGCCGGCGCGGGCGGCGCCGGGCGGCGTCGTGCCGCGTCCGTCGACAGGCCGGCTGGCGTCGCTCCTGTGACCGGGCGCACCGGCGGACGCGGCGGCTGCGTAGCAGCCGGTCGCGGCGTGACCGTGGCGCGCGGCGCCGTCTGCGTCAGCGCGGCGGTGGTTGGGCGTGCGGCGGTCGGGCGCGGTCGGACAGGTTCGAATCCGACCGGAAGCGGCGCCGGTGCGGGGCGCGGCACTTGCGTGTTCGCTGCCGCGCGCGCGAGGCTGGCGGTGCTGCCGGTGGTCGGCGGCGGCATCGCGCTGGCCGGGATCGGCGCGGGCGCCGCGGGCGTGCGCTGCGGCGCGCTCGGCTTCAGCCAGCCCGACGGCGCGACGGGTTCCGCAAGGGGGCGCGGCGGGGTCTTGCTGCGCGGCTTCGGCCGTGCCTGCGGATCGGGTTTCCACACTGTCGGGCGCGAATACCGGCCGTTCTGGCGCGGCGCCATCGAGTTGACGGTATGCGCGGTGGTCGGCTGCACGACGTCGTCGTCGCGATGCAATGCACTGCGCGGCAGGTCGGCGATCCCGCGCGCGTCGTCGTCGCCGCCGTCGCGCGACAGCTTGACGCCGAACGACGTGTCGACCCACGCGGCGAACTGCCGCCAGCCGATGCCGGTCAGCCACGGCAAGCCGGCGAAGAACAGCACGACCATCGCGACCGGCGTGCCGATCGGGCCGAGCACGTGGGCGAAGCCGGCGGAGAACGCATGGCCGAGCGCGTTCGTGTCGGGGCCCGACAGCGGGCTCGTCAGCGTGCAACTGGCGACGAATACCGCGGCGAAGCCGAGCCACAGGCGGATCGAGCCGCGGCCGGCAAGCCCGCCGCCGCCGGGCAGCATCGCCTGCACGAGACGCCAGAAGAGAAGGAGGAACCAGACGGCGGAGATGCCGAACCAGCCGAAGACAACCGTGTGCATGCTTTGAAACAGGAGTGGGGAGGGGCGCGCGGGGCGCGACCCGCCGAGTTTAACCGGCCGGCGAACAAGACTCTAACGCGGCGTGATTCCGATTCACGCCGCGCGACGCACGTGGGCGGCACATGCGCGTCGTGCGCCACGCGAAGGCGGTCGGTCGGCCTCCGCGCGCGCCGTGCATCAGGGGCTCCGGTGCGTGAACGTCAGCGTTGCGCCGGCCTGGGTCACGATCTGCAATTGCTGGGGCGCGCGCATCTGCACGCCGGTCTTGTCGACGTGGGCGAGCGCGTCGAGATACGCGGATTCGAGCTGGCCGCCGAGCGTGTTCGGGCAGGCCATCCGCGTGCCGGCGAGCGGGCCGAAGCTCAGCAGGCCGTTCTTGACCGCATAGGTGCCCATGTAGCGATTGCAGCCCGAGAACCCGCTCGCGCGCCGGATGCCCGACTCGGTCGACAGTGCGAGCTTGATCGGCTCGCCGTTGTCGCCGTGCGGGATCGCGCGTTGCGTGCCGTCGGCGTTCACCCAGCTGGTGAGTTCCCAACTCGTGTCGTCGAGCAACTGGACGGCGGCCGGGTTGTACGGGTCGGGCGCGGGGGCGGCGGAATCGGGATGGGTCGGCATCGTGCAGGCGGCGAGAAGCGTGGCAAGCGTCAACGCGCAAAGCGGCGCGCGCAACGGGCGAAGCAGGCCGGTGCGTGCGCGTGCGGCCGCGGACAGGTGGGACATGAGCCTCGTTCCTCTTCGGATTCTGATCAAGGCGTAAGAGTAACGCACCCGCCCCGCGGCAGGCGAGCCGACACTTCGCGCGCGAAAACGTTCGCAGCCCGCCCACGGGCCTCGCGCGACATGGCGCCGGGGGCGGCCAAACGGCCCAAACCGGCCCGGATGCCCGTGTTAACATCGAAGCCGTTTTCGTCCTCCAACAGAACCAGCGGGAAATCACATGCAGATCGGTCAGCGGCTCGGTACGCCGCTTTCACCCTCGGCCACGCGCGTCATGCTGCTCGGCGCGGGCGAGCTCGGCAAGGAAGTCATCATCGCGTTGCAGCGTCTCGGCGTCGAAGTCGTCGCGGTCGATCGCTATCCGGACGCGCCCGGCCATCAGGTCGCGCATCGCGCGCACGTGATCGACATGACGGACCCGGCCGCGCTGCGGGCGATCGTCGAGGCCGAGCGTCCGCACCTGATCGTCCCCGAGATCGAGGCGATCGCCACCGACGCGCTCGCGGCGATCGAGGCGGCCGGCCTCGCCGAGGTGATCCCGACCGCGCGCGCGACGCAGCTCACGATGAATCGCGAAGGGATTCGCCGGCTCGCGGCCGAGGAGCTCGGCCTGCCGACTTCCCCGTATGCGTTCGCCGATTCGTTCGAGGCATTCAGCGCGGCCGTCGCGAAGATCGGCATGCCGTGCGTCGTGAAGCCCGTGATGTCGTCGTCGGGCAAGGGGCAGTCGGTCGTGAAGACCGACGCCGACGTGAAACCCGCGTGGGACTACGCGATGGCGGGCGGGCGTGTGAACCACGGCCGCGTGATCGTCGAGGGCTTCGTCGATTTCGACTACGAGATCACGCAGCTGACCGTGCGCGCGATCGACCCGGCGACGCTCGACACGCGTACCTACTTCTGCGAACCGGTCGGCCACGTGCAGGTGGCGGGCGACTATGTCGAATCGTGGCAGCCGCAGCCGATGAGCGCGGTGGCACTCGAGAAATCGCGCGAGATTGCGCACAAGGTGACCGAGGCGCTCGGCGGGCGCGGCCTGTTCGGCGTCGAGCTGTTCGTGCGCGGCGACGACGTCTGGTTCTCCGAGGTGAGCCCGCGGCCGCACGATACGGGCCTCGTCACGCTCGCCTCGCAGCGCCAGTCGGAATTCGAGCTGCACGCGCGGGCGATTCTCGGGCTGCCGGTCGATCCGGCGCTCGGCACGCCGGCTGCGTCGGCGGTGATCTACGGCGGCCTCGACGAGCGCGGAATCGCGTTCGAAGGCGTGCGCGACGCGCTCGCGGTGCCGGGCGCGGACTTGCGCCTGTTCGGCAAGCCGGAAAGTTTTGCGAAGCGACGCATGGGCGTCGCGCTGGCAACCGGCGCGACCGTCGACGAAGCCCGCGAACGCGCGAAGCGCGCGGCCGCGGCCGTCCGGCCCGTGTCGGCGCGCTGACGGAACGAGGAGAGGACGATGGCGTCGAGAGCGTTGCGTATCGGAAAGCTGGGCGTCGCGCTGGCGCTCGTCGCGAGTCTCGCGGGCTGCGGCCTCGCGGCCGCGCCGTGCCGGGTGGCGTCGGCCGGACTCAAGATCGTGCCGCTCGTCGGCCATGTCGCCGCGGCGCCGACCGATGCGTGCGCGGATGTGATCGATCCCTGATTCCGGCAAGCCGCCGAGCCTCCCTATAAACAATAACCGCGCGCCCCGCGAGGGCGCGCTTTCCACCCGTCTCGTGAGAGGACCTGCATGATTCGCCAAACCCTCGCCGCGCTTGCGCTCGCCGGCACCGCCGTTTCCGTCGCGCATGCCGCGCAACTGACCGTCGAGGAGATCGACGCCGACGCGCGCCAGCAAACCGTCTACCAGTGCGCGAACCAGAAGCAGCCCGTGCGCGTGTCGTACTGGCTCGCGGGCAACGGCCAGAGCTTCGCGCTCGTGCCGGTCGACGGCAAGCAGATGCTGTTCGTCGATACGGTGTCGGCATCGGGCGCGCGCTACCAGGCCGGCCGCTATACGTGGTGGACGAAGGGCAAGGAAGCGACGCTGCGCGACGAGATCGCCGACCCGAAGTCGCCGCCGCTGCTGGGCGACTGCGCGCAGGTCGAGAAGAAAAAGAAGAAGGGCTGAGCGGCGGGCGCGATCGCGGAGCGTATTCATCCGTGTTGACCGCTGTCGGGCTGAAGGCTCGACACGCGGGTTGGCGGCGGGGCGTGCTGATGCGAGGCTCCCGGATCGAACCCTTAATCGAGTTCATCGGCCGATACGGATACCCCGATCGACCAACCGCCGGCCCGCACGGGCGGGAGCAGGGCCGCCGCGCGAACCGCCGTCGTGGCCGTTCGCGGCGTTGTCACGGACAGATTCCCGCACGGTGCTACAATACGGCCCTTTCCGCCGGCATTCGCGCCGAACGGAGTCCGCACGGTCTGGCGTCCAGCGTTCGCATTGAACCGGTCCCAAGCACCAGAGCGGCGCCGCGCGGCGCGCCGCGGCTCCGTCTATTTCCGAATTGTGATGAGCGCAGGCCCGGCCGGCCTGACGCACGATGTCCCCGCCGCGCCTTTTGAGCGAAACGCCACCATGTCCGATTCTGTCGCCAAGCCCGTCGACGCAACCTTCGATCAATTCGGCCTTGCCCCCGATATCCTGAAAGCCATTGTGGAGCAGGGCTATACGACGCCGACGCCGATCCAGGCGCAGGCCATTCCGGTCGTGCTCGCCGGCCGCGACGTCATGGGCGCCGCGCAAACGGGCACCGGCAAGACCGCGAGCTTCTCGCTGCCGATCATCCAGCGTCTGCTGCCGCAGGCCAACACGAGCGCGTCTCCGGCGCGCCACCCCGTGCGGGCGCTGATCCTCACGCCGACCCGCGAACTCGCCGACCAGGTCGCCGCGAACGTGCACGCATATGCGAAGCACACGCCGCTGCGCAGCGCGGTGGTGTTCGGCGGCGTCGACATGAATCCGCAATCGGCCGAACTGCGCCGCGGCGTCGAGATCCTGATCGCGACCCCGGGCCGCCTGCTCGACCACGTGCAACAGAAGACGGCGAACCTCGGCCAGGTGCAGATCCTCGTGCTCGACGAAGCCGACCGGATGCTCGACATGGGTTTCCTGCCCGATCTGCAGCGCATCCTGAACCTGCTGCCGAAGGAGCGTCAGACGCTGCTGTTCTCCGCCACCTTCTCGGGCGAAATCAAGAAGCTCGCGTCGACCTATCTGCGCAACCCGCAGACGATCGAGGTCGCGCGCAGCAACTCGACGAACGCGAACGTCACGCAGATCGTCTACGACGTCGCCGAAGGCGACAAGCAGGCGGCCGTCGTGCAATTGCTGCGCGATCGCGGCCTCAAGCAGGTGATCGTGTTCTGCAACAGCAAGATCGGCGCGAGCCGCCTCGCGCGCAATCTCGAACGCGACGGCGTGGTCGCGTCGGCGATTCACGGCGACAAGACGCAGATCGAGCGGATGCAGGCACTCGACGCGTTCAAGCGCGGCGAGATCGAGGCGCTGGTCGCGACCGACGTGGCCGCGCGCGGCCTCGATATCGCCGAGCTGCCGGCCGTGATCAACTTCGACCTGCCGTTCAGCGCGGAAGACTACGTGCACCGGATCGGCCGTACCGGCCGCGCGGGCGCGACGGGCGACGCGCTGTCGCTGTGCAGCCCGAACGAGCGCAAGCAACTCGCCGATATCGAGAAGCTGATCAAGCGTCCGCTCGACGTGCAGACGCTTACGATCGACAAGCCGGCACGCCAGCGTCACGACGAACGTGGCGGCGAGCGCAACAACAGTGAGCGCGGCGGCGAACGGGGTGGCGAACGCGGAGGTCGGCGCGATCGCGACGAGCATCGCGGTGCATCGGGCCGCCGCTCGGGCAGCACCGAGCGCGGCAGCCATCATCGCCGCCACGAAGCGCCGGTCGACGATTTCTTCCTGAAGCCGTACGAGCCGTCGGCGTCGGCGAAGCAGCCGGACGATGCGCAGCCCGCGCAGCAGCCCGAGAAGAAAGGGCCGAAGCGCCAGGTTGCCGCGCTGCTCGGTGGCTTTGGGATGCCGCGCAAGCCGTCGGCGTAAGCCGGACGGAGCGGCGGGGCGGCGTGTGAGCGCTGCCGGACAAGCGGGTGCATGCGATGAGCATGTGCCCATTTTTCATTGGGCGACGTGATCGGGGCGGTGTGCAGCAGGGAGTATCGCTTGACGCGCAGGGGAGGGACTTTCGACACCGAGTCGTCAGCCGGCGTGGCGCTCAGGCTTCCGTCATGCTTTCATGCGAGCGGATGCAACGCTCGCGGAGGCCGGCGCGTAGTCGGCACGGGCCGGTGTCCTGCAAGCGACTCAACCGGCGCGCGGCCCGAAGCGACGCGCCCACGCATCGGTCGCGGCCGTGTAGAACGCGTCGAGCGTCCCGCCCGGCAGATCGCCATCGTTGGCCAGGCCGAGATGCGCGGCCGCAGCCTGCAGCGCGGGCAGCGGATCGTTGCGTTCGAGCGCTGTCGCGCCCGTCTGCTTGCTGAGCTTTTCGCCGTTCGCATCGACGACGACCGGCACGTGCAGGTACTCGGGCGTCGGCACGCCGAGGCAGCGCTGCAGGTAGATCTGGCGTGCGGTCGAGTCGAGCAGGTCGGCGCCGCGTACGACGTGCGTGATGCCGGCATCGGCATCGTCGACGACGACCGCGAGCTGATACGCCCACTGGCCGTCCGCGCGTTTCAGCACGAAGTCGCCCACTTCGGCCGCGAGGTTCTGCGATTGCGTGTGCTGCCAGCGGTCGGCGAACGTGACGACCGCGTCGCAGCCGTCCGGCACGCGCAGCCGCCATGCGCGTGCGGGCTTGCCGTGCAGGCCGGTGCGACAGGTGCCCGGATACGCGAGCGTCGTGTGGCGTTCATGGGCGGCGCGCAGTGAATCAGCGATCTCCTTGCGCGTGCAGCCGCACGGATAGACGAGCCCCGCCGCGACGAGCTGCTCGAGCGCGGCCGTGTACGCCGCGTCGCGCGTGCTTTGCCAGACGGGCGGCTCGTCGGGCGTCATGCCGAAATGCGCGAGCATCGCGAGGATGTCGTCGGCCGCGCCGGGCACCGTGCGCGGGCCGTCGAGATCCTCGATGCGCACGAGCCATGTGCCGCCGTGCGCGCGTGCGTCGAGCCAGCTTGCGAGCGCGCCGACCAGCGAGCCGAAGTGCAGCGGGCCGGTGGGCGAAGGCGCAAAGCGGCCGCGATAGCCGGGGTTCATCGGCGGTGCGCGGTGCGATGCGCCGTTACGCGGCGCTGGCGGCCTGCGCGCAGGCGGGGCACGACTTGCCGGGCACGTAGCTCGGCGATTGTTGCGCTTCCGGCGTGACGACCGCACGGCACGCGAAGCACGTGACGTTCTCGGTGGGCTGGAGCTGCGGGTTCAGCGCGGTGCGGTAGTCGAACACGAAGCAGTCGCCGTGATAGTGCGCGCCGCCGACTTCCTCGAAGTACTTCAGAATGCCGCCTTCGAGCTGGTACACGTTGTCGATGCCGATTTCCTTCATGTGGATCGCGGCCTTTTCGCAGCGGATACCGCCGGTGCAGAACGACACGACCGTCTTGCCTTCGAGATCGGCGCGGTTTGCGTCGATCACTTCCGGGAATTCGCTGAACTTGTCGATCCGGTAGTCGAGCGCGTTGTCGAACGTGCCGACGTCGACTTCGAACGCGTTGCGCGTGTCGAGCATCACGACCGGGCGGCCCGCATCGTCGTGGCCGCGGTCGAGCCACGCCTTCAGCGTGCGCGCATCGACGAACGGCGCGCGGCCGAGCTCCGGCTTGATCGCGGGCTTCTTCATCGTGATGATCTCGCGCTTCAGGCGCACGAGCATGCGGCGGAACGGCTGCGAGTCGGACAGGCTTTCCTTGAACTGCAGCGTCGCGAACTTGCCCTCGAACAGCGGATCGTGGCGGATGTACGCGATGAACGCGTCGGTGGCTTCGCGCGTGCCGGCGATGAACAGGTTGATGCCTTCCGGCGCGAGCAGGATCGTGCCGCGCAGGCCGAGTTCGTTGCAGCGGGCGGTGACGAGCGGGCGCCATTGCTCGTTCGCGTCGAGCGATACGAAGTGGTAGGCGGCGAGGTTGACGATGGTCATGATGGTCCGACGGGAAAACGGCCGCACGGCGGCCCGCAAAAAAGGGTGCGAAGCCGGGGCGTTGATTCGAAAAACCGTATTATCCCGCAAACGGCGCGGGCATCGGTACCTGGCCGATCGGCCAACCGCGCGACGCGTCGCCGCGTGCATCGGCCGAACGGCCAAAGCGGGCATTTTTTGGGCAGCTTGCGCGGCGGGGCGGCTACAATAGCGCCCATGTCAGATCCTCGCTTCGTCCATCTTCGCGTCCACTCCGAATTCTCGATTGCCGACGGCATCGTGCGCATTGACGACATCGTCAAGGCGGCGGCCGCGGACGGTCAGGGCGCGCTCGCGCTCACCGATCTCGGCAACGCGTTCGGCCTCGTTCGTTTCTACCAGGAAGCCCGCGGCAAGGGCATCAAGCCGATCGCCGGCTGCGACGTCTGGATTGCCAATCCGGACGACCGCGACAAGCCGTCGCGGTTGCTGCTGCTGGTCAAGGACAAGGTCGGTTACCTGAATCTCTGCGAGCTGCTGTCGAAGGCGTGGCTCACGAACCAGTACCGCGGCCGCGCGGAACTCGACGCGAGCTGGCTCGACGGCGAGCTCGCGCAGGGGCTGCTCGCGCTGTCGGGCGCGCAACAAGGCGATATCGGCCTTGCGCTGGCTGCGGGCAACGAAGAAGCCGCGCGCCGTCACGCCGAGCGCTGGGCGCGGGTGTTTCCGGGCGGCTTCTACATCGAGCTGCAGCGTTACGGCCAGCCGGGCGCCGAGGCGTACATCCAGCAGGCGGCGGCGCTCGCCGCGTCGCTGAAGCTGCCGGTCGTCGCGACGCACCCGACGCAGTTCATGACCGACGACGATTTCACCGCGCACGAGGCGCGTGTGTGCATCTCGGAAGGCGACATCCTCGCGAACCCGCGGCGCCAGAAGCGTTTCACGACCGACCAGTATTTCCGCACGCAGGACGAGATGGCCGCGCTGTTCGCCGACCTGCCGTCGGCGATCGCGAACACGGTCGAGATCGCGAAGCGCTGCAACCTGAAGCTCGAGCTCGGCAAGCCGAAACTGCCGCTGTTCCCGACGCCGGACGGCATGTCGCTCGACGACTACCTGGTCCAGTTGTCGAAGGAAGGGCTCGAGGCCCGTCTCGCGCAGTTGTATCCGGTCGAGGCCGAGCGCGACGCGCAGCGCGACACGTACTACAAGCGCCTCGAGTTCGAGTGCGGGACCATCACGAAGATGGGCTTCCCCGGCTACTTCCTGATCGTCGCGGACTTCATCAACTGGGCGAAGAACAACGGCGTGCCGGTCGGCCCGGGCCGCGGCTCGGGCGCCGGCTCGCTGGTCGCGTACGCGCTCGGCATTACCGATCTCGATCCGCTGCGCTACAACCTGCTGTTCGAGCGCTTCCTGAACCCGGAACGCGTATCGATGCCCGACTTCGACATCGATTTCTGCCAGCACGGCCGCGATCGCGTGATCCAGTACGTGAAGGAGAAGTACGGCGCGGACGCCGTCTCGCAGATCGCCACGTTCGGCACGATGGCCGCGAAGGCGGCCGTGCGCGACATCGGCCGCGTGCTCGACCTCGGCTACATGTTCACCGACGGCATCGCGAAGCTGATTCCGTTCAAGCCCGGCAAGCATGTGACGATTGCCGACGCGATGAAGGAAGAGCCGCAGTTGCAGGAGCGCTACGACCACGAGGACGAGGTTCACCAGCTGCTCGACCTCGCGCAGCGCGTCGAGGGTCTCACGCGTAACGTCGGGATGCACGCCGGCGGCGTGCTGATCGCGCCCGGCAAGCTGACCGATTTCTGCCCGCTGTACACGCAGGGCGACGAGGGCGGCGTGGTCAGCCAGTACGACAAGGACGACGTCGAAGCCGTCGGCCTCGTGAAGTTCGACTTTCTGGGCCTCACGACGCTGACGATCCTCGACTGGGCCGAGCGCTACATCCGCCGCCTCGACCCGTCGAAGGCCGACTGGTCGCTCGCGCAGGTGCCGCTCGACGATCCGGCCTCGTTCCAGATCCTGAAGAAGGCGAACACGGTCGCGGTGTTCCAGCTGGAAAGCCGCGGGATGCAGGGCATGCTGAAGGATGCGCAGCCCGACCGCTTCGAGGACATCATCGCGCTCGTGTCGTTGTACCGTCCGGGCCCGATGGACCTGATTCCGAGCTTCTGCGCGCGCAAGCACGGGCGCGAGAAGGTCGACTATCCGGACCCGCGCGTCGAACCCGTCCTGAAAGAGACCTACGGCATCATGGTCTATCAGGAGCAGGTGATGCAGATGGCGCAGATCATCGGCGGCTACTCGCTCGGCGGCGCCGATTTGCTGCGTCGCGCGATGGGCAAGAAGAAGCCCGAGGAGATGGCCAAGCACCGCGAGATCTTCGCCGAGGGTGCGGCGAAGAACGGCCTCACGCGCGAGAAGTCCGACGAGATCTTCGACTTGATGGAGAAGTTCGCGGGCTACGGCTTCAACAAGTCGCACGCGGCCGCGTATGCGCTGCTCGCGTATTACACCGCGTGGCTGAAGGCGCACCATCCGGCCGAATTCATGGCGGCCAACATGACGCTCGCGATGGACGACACCGACAAGGTGAAGATCCTGTTCGACGACTGCGTCGTGAACAACCTTGCCGTGCTGCCGCCGGACATCAACCAGTCGCATTACCGGTTCGAGCCGGTCGCGGAAGCCGACGGCAAGCGCTCGCGCACGATCCGCTACGGCCTCGGTGCGGTGAAGGGCAGCGGCCAGAACGCGATCGAGGAAATCCTGCGTGCGCGCGAGGAAAAGGCGTTCACCGACCTGTTCGACTTCTGCGAACGGATCGACCGGCGCGTCGTCAACCGCCGCACGGTCGAGGCGCTGATCCGCGCCGGCGCGTTCGATTCGCTGAACCCGAACCGTGCGCAGCTGATCGCGTCGGTGCCGCTCGCGATGGAGGCGGCCGACCAGGCCGAAGCGAACGCAATGCAGGCCGGCCTGTTCGACATGGGCGCCGAGTCGCCGCATGCGCATGCGCTCGTCGACGAGCCCGCGTGGGACGACAAGCGCCGCCTTCAGGAAGAAAAGGCCGCGCTCGGCTTCTACCTGTCCGGCCACCTGTTCGATGCGTATCGCGACGAAGTGCGCCGCTTCGTGCGGCAGAAGGTCGGTGATCTGAAGGAAGGGCGCGACAAGCTCGTCGCCGGCATCATCGCGTCGCTGCGCACGCAGATGACCCAGCGCGGCAAGATGCTGATCGCGCTGCTCGACGACGGCACGGGCCAGTGCGAGATCACGATCTTCAACGAACAGTTCGAGGCAAACAAGGCGCTGTTCAAGGAAGACGAGCTGCTGATCGTGCAGGGGCAGGCGCGCAACGACGCATTCACCGGCGGCATTCGCTTCACGGCCGATACCGTGATGGATCTCGAACGCGCGCGCAGCCGCTACGCGCAGGCCGTGCGGTTGACGATGAACGGCAACGCCGACGCGCTCGCGCTGCGCCGCGTGCTCGAGCCGCACGTGTCGAAGGACGATCCGGCCGCCGCGAACGTAGTCGACGCGCCCGCGCCGCGCGGCGGCGGCCGCGATGGCGGTCGGCGCCCGCCGCCGCCGCTGCCGAACGGGCTTGCGGTCCAGATCCACTACAGCAACGCGCGCGCGCAAGGCGAAATGCGTCTGGGCGACGCGTGGCGCGTGAAACCGAGCGACGTGCTGCTGGCGGAGCTGCGTGCGGCGTTCGACGGCAGCGTCGTCGAAATCACGTACTGACCGCGCGCTGTTTCGACGGCTGTCGCGCATAGGCGGCCCGTCGCATCGCCATCGTGCGGTGCGGCGGGCCGTTTTGACGTCGTCCAAGGGTAATCGGGCGCTTGGGCTTGCCCTCCGGACGCTATACAATCCCGCGCTAACCGTCCGAACGCGGCGCCTGCCGCGGGTTCGCACGGCGAGCGGCGCCGGCAGTGCGCGCGTAAACAGGGGCGGATCGATGCGGCGTGCGGCGACCTGCGGCAGGGCAGGCCCGCGGATCAGGATGCCGTGGAACGGCCCGCCGCGACGATAAAAACGGATTGTCACCACATGACCATGGCCAATGGGAACCCGACGCAGCGGATCCTCGTGATCCGGATTGATTTTCTGGGCGACATGCTGTGCACGACGGCGTTTCTCCGCGCGCTGAAGGCGCGCTGGCCGGGCGCGGAGCTACATGTGGTCGCGAACCGCTACAACGCGGCCGCGCTGGCCGGAAACCCGGACGTGCACACGATCCACACCTACGTGTACAGCCGCCAGTGCGAGCGCAACGACCGTCCCGGGCGGATGCGCGCATTCTTCGACCGGCTGCGACTCGTGCGCCGCCTGCGCCGCTTGCGGTTCGACCTCGTGATCGTGCCGAACGGCGGCATGCATCGCAGCAGCATGCAGTTCGCGCGCCAGCTTCGCGCGAAGGATTGCCGCTGGCACGATGCCGAGACCGAATTCGACGATCGCAAGCCCGAGCATGTCGCGCAGCGGCCGATGTGCCACGAGGCGTTGTCGGGTTTCCGCTTGGTGCCCGAACTCGGCTGCGCCGATCTCGATGGTCTCGAACTGTCGGTCCATCCCGATCGTGCGCGGCAGGAAGCGTGGCATCGCCTGCTCGGCGCGCGCACGAAGCCGCGCGTCGGGCTGTTCGTGTCGAACAAGGCGGTCGAGCGCCGCTGGCCCGCCGACCGCTGGCGCGACCTCGGCGAGCGGCTTGCCCCCGTCGCGGATGTGATCGTGTTTCGCGATCCGGCCATCGGTCAGGCCATCGAGGGCGAGGGATGGCGCGACGTGAATGCGCGGCATGTCGCGCCGTCGTCGGTCGCCGATCTCGTGGCGGCCGCGAGCCTGCTCGATGCAATCGTCTCGGCCGACAGCGCGCCCGTCCATCTTGCGTCGGCGCTCGGCGTACCGGTGGCCGCCCTGTTCGAGGACCGTCCCGAGAAATACCTGCGCTGGCATCCGATAGGCGTGCCGCACGTGATCCTGCGCGCGGGTCGGACCGTCGATGCGATCGGTGTCGATGCGGTCGAGCGTGCGGTGCGCCACCTGCTGTCGCAGGCCGGCCAACGCGACGAAGCGCCGGCCGCCGCGGCGCGCGTGCAGCCGGCCGCCGCCACGGCGCCCACGATCGCGACGATCGCTTCGTAGCGCGGCACGAACGGCCCGCTCGCGTACCGCGCGACACGTCACGATCGGGCCGCATCGTGGCCGCTTCCATCGCCGGCGCGCGACGCCGCGCCGGCTGCTGCAAAATCCTGTACATTGCCAGCCTTGTTCAGCCAGCCAGACGATCGCCGTGGCCCTGTTTTCTTCCGCCCGTCCGCCCAGAACCATTCTCGTTGCCGCGCCGCGCCGTATCGGCGACGTACTGTTGACGACCCCGCTCGTACGGTCGCTGAAGGCCCGCTGGCCGGACGCGCAGATCGACATGCTGGTGTTTCGCGGCACCGAGGGCGTGCTCGAGCACAATCCGGACGTGCGGCGCGTGATCGTGGTCGCGCAGCGCGCGGGATTTGGCGAGCGGCTACGCGATGCGCTGTCGATGTGGCGCCGCTACGATCTCGCATGCGCGGCGCTGAGTTCCGACCGGCCGCGTTTCTATAGCTGGTTCGCCGGCCGCAAACGGGTCGGCCTCGTCGACCCGAATCGCGTCACGTGGCTGACGCGGATGATGCTGAACGGGATCGCGATCAATCACCACGAATCTGCCCATACGGTCGTCAGTACGCTGGCACTCGCGCCGGTGCTCGGCATCGAGCCGGTGTCCGAGGTCGTCGCGCCCGGCATCGGCGATGATCCGGCGCGGCGCGCGCGTTTCGACGCGTGGCTCGCCGAGTCGCCGGCGATCCGCGCCGGCAAGCCGCTGGTCGTGCTGCATCCGTATCCGATGTTCCGTTACAAGCAATGGCGGCTCGACGGCTGGGTCGAAATGATCGGCTGGCTGCGCGAGCAGGGCTTCGCGATCGCGCTGTCGGGCGGCCCGGCCGACCGCGAGCGCGAGTATGCGGAGCAGGTCGCGACCGAGGCGGGTGGCGACGTGTTGAACCTGGTCGGCCGCCTGACGTTCGGCGAGAGCGCGGAGCTCGTGCGGCGCGCGCGGCTGTTCATCGGGCCCGACACCGGCGCGACGCACGTCGCGGCCGCGACGGGCACCGACACGATTGCACTGTTCGGGCCGTCCGACCCCGTGCGCTGGGGGCCGTGGCCGCAGCACTGGCCTGCGACCGAGAATCCGTGGGCGCTGCGCGGCTCGGGGCGGCACGCAAACGTGTGGCTGCTGCAGGGGGACGGAGATTGCGTGCCGTGCCGCCACGAAGGCTGCGAGCGTCACGTCGACAGTCGCAGCGACTGCCTCGTCCATCTGGATGCGCAGCGCGTGAAGGCCGCGGCAGCCGAGATGTTGGGGCTGAATCCGCCGGGTCCGGCCGACGTCATCGTCGACACGTCGCGGCTGCGCCGTGCCGGGGCCGACTGACCCGCGCCTTTCTTCGTCAGCAGGAGTTTGTTTCGCGGAGCGCCGCGCGGCTCTCAGGCATCGACGGGGCGGATGTCCGCCGCCGCCGAACCGGGTGGGCGGGCCGCGGAACGTAGGCAGGCGTGCGTTACACGCTGCGCCGGATCGCCGACGTTTCGCGCGGCAGTGCTTCGCTGCGTTCGCCGCAACCGAGCAGGATGCCGGCCAGCAGCACGATCAGGTGCCCTTCGGCGAAATCCAGCAGCAGCGAATTCGCGAGACTGCCGATCGCGAAGATCGCGAGCCACGCGAGCAGCAGGTGTCGCGAGCGCGGATCGAGTGCGCGGCTGCCGCGCGCGATCTGCACGATCAGGTTGACGAACAGCAGCAGGCCGACCGTGCCGAGCTGCACGGCCATCAGCAGATATTCGTTGTGCGGGTTCGACGTGAGCTGGCCTTCGGCGGCCGTCTTGCCGGCCGTGAGCTTCTCGAATTCGGATTCGAGGCCGCCCGCGCCGTAACCGATCACGGGGCGCTGGCGATATAGTTCGCCCCCCTTCTTGTACCACTCGAGGCGCAGGCCGGTTGACGTGGCCGCATCGCTCTGCCGGTATTGCTGCACTTCCGTCACGACCTTCGTCAGCCGGCCGTTGTGAACCGTGCATGCAGCCACCACGAGCGCGACGCCCGCCAGTACGAGCGTGCCGGCGGCGAGCCCTGCACGCAGTGCGGACTGCCGGCGCAGCAACAGCACGAAACGTATCGCGACGACGAGGATCAGCAACAGCGCGATGACCTGTCCCGTGCGTCCCTGCAGCATCACGAACACGTTGACGAGCGACCACACGGCGATGCCCGCATAGGCGACACGGGACAGCCGCGTGCGGGTCGCCAGCGCGAGATCAGCCGCCTGGTAGAAGAGCAGCGCGCCGAACATGCCGGCCGCAATGTGGTTCTTGAACACCCAGGCGCGCGACAGCGGCAACTGGGTCGCATGCGCCGGCCCGATCGCGGTGAGCCCGAGGTAGTTGGTGGTCGACAGCAGCAGAATCACGCACAGCGTACCGAACCAGCAGCGCCGCACGATCGGCGCCCAGTTCGAATGACGGAACGCGAGCACGGCGAACGGCAGCAGCAACAGCTTGTCGTACTTCGCGACCCAGTTCCACGCCTTGTCATGCGGCGCGACCGTATAGGTGACGCTCACGGCCAGCGCGGCCAGAATCAGCAGTGCCGCGAGCGAAGCCGGGTCGGTGACGAACGAGCGCAGGTCGCGCCAGAATTCGGGAGAGATCACGAGCGCCACGGCGAACAGCCCGCAGAACACGTTGGTCAGCGCCGTCGAGACGGGCACCATGCAGAGCGCGGCGACGGCGAAGGCGCGGGCGGCGGTCAGGCGCCGCGTGGCGGGAGCGGAAAACGAAAGCATCGGAACCTGTCGTATGGACGAATGCGGCTCGCGGACATCGTGCACCGTGCCGCGTCGCGCATCCCGGCGAGAGAGCCGGGACGAACGGCGCAGTATACGCGAAGCAGGACGGCTTTCCGTGCGGTTTTCGGGGCCGGATCAGCTGAATGCGCGCTTGATCCGCGAGCGCAACAGCGCGCGTTTGAGGCGGCCTTCCACAGCCGGCGTATCGAGCGCGATCTGCGTGCCGACCGGCTCGCCGCGATGCAGGTAGTAGCGGTCGAACGTCGCCTGGGTCATGCCCCATTTGTTCAGGAACTGGCGGCGGCCGTCGTTCTTGACGATCTTGCCGGTGCTCTTCTGCTGGAAGTGGTACACGAGGCTGTCGCCGACGCCGACGAAGATCCGGCACCCGGCGTCCCAGAATTTCATCGAGAAGTCGTTGTCGCTGCTCATGCCCGGCGACAGCTCGCTGCTGTAGCCGCCGATGCGGTTCCACCAGTCGCGGTGCACGAGCGTCGGCGGCCAGGTCGAGCCGAGCCAGTCCGGGCGTGCCAGCTTCGGGGTCGCGGCGACCAGGCCGGCCGCGTCGAATTGCTCGGCGTCGCGGCCGAAATTGCTGACAACCACGCACGGATTGCGCGTGTCGACCGGCTCGATCATCGTGCCCGACAGCATGAACAGGTCGGTCGGCATCTGTTCGATGTGGCGCACGAGCGCCGTGTCCCAGCCCGGGCAGCAGAACATGTCGTCGTTCATGTAGACGACGTAGTCGCGCGTGGCCCGCGCGGCGGCCAGGTTGACCGCATGGCAGATGCCGATGTTGGCCGGCGACGCGGTGTGCTCGATCCCTTCGTGGCGCACCCAGTCGAGCGTGCCGTCCGAGCCGTCGTTCACGTGCACGATGATCTGGTGGTCGTACGCGGAGTGCCGGCGCAGGCTGTCGACGACGAGCTTGAGGTACGGCAGGTTGTTCCAGGTCGGAATGATGATGGAGAACATGGTGGTCGGAATCGGTGGTCGTCGTGGCGCGCGGCGCAGCCGCTCGGGCGGGTACGCGCGGTGCGCGCAACCCGGCATTGTAACGCCGGGCGGCCGTGCGCCGGGCGCTCGCCCAGGGCACGTTCGCAAGCCCGTTATTGGCGTGAACAGGCCCTAGCGTACCGGTTCGTGACCGAGCTTCAGGAAGCGGTAGTACACGGTTTCCGCGTTGAACACCGCGATCATGAAGCCCGCGCGACCGTCGAGGAACCCGCGCCGCAGCACGTAAGTGCGCACGAACGCCCACGCGCCGCGGCCGAGCGCCTTGCCGAAGCCGCCGCGCTGACCGGCCGCGCGGCGCTGGCGCGCGCCGGCCGTCGAATACGCGTCGAGCTTGCGCACGACCGTTTCGAAATCCTCGTACGAGTAGTGCATCAGCTTGCCGGCCAGGCGCTGCGCGGCCGTATCGAACACGAGGCGCTCGTGCACGAGGTCGTCCGAGAACCGCGCGGTGCCGCGCCGGAACAGCCGCGGCACCCAGTCCGGATACCAGCCGCTGTGATGGATCCACTGGCCGCAGAAGCTCGACAGCCGGTCGAGCGCATAGACCTGCGCGGCCGGCGCGCGGATCGCGTCGCGGATCGAGCGCGCGAGTTCCGGCGTGACGATTTCGTCGGTATCGAGCGACAGGATCCAGTCGGTGCCGAGCGCGTCGAGCGCGCGGTTCTTCTGCGGGCCGAAGCCCGGCCAGTCGCGCTCGACGATCACGCGTGCGCCGTGCGCCTGCGCGATCGCGACGGTATCGTCGGTGCTGCCGCCGTCGACGACGACGACATCGTCGGCGAACGACAGCGCATCGAGACACTGCGCGAGTCGCGCGGATGCGTTGAGGGCGATGAGGGCGACGCCGAGGGTGGGTTCAGCCATGAAATCGTCGGAAAGGCGGAGAAAACGGTGAGCGGCAGTATACCTGCGGCCCGGCCGGCGGCCGTCTCGACAACGGCCGTGCCGGCGAGGGCGGTACAGCTATAATGTTGAGCCCTTTTCGGCACCCGCCCGACAGGGGCGCACACCCGGGCGGCCACGTGCCGGGCGCCGCATCGCGGCTCAAGAAGGATTGCCTTGGAAACCCAGAACACTCTTCGCAAACCGATGGACGGCACCGGCACCTCGCCGATGACGGTCCTCAAGCGCCTGTGGCCGTACATCCGGCCGCTCATCGGCATCGTGGTGCTCGCCGTGGTGACGATGGGCGTCGTCGCGGCCACCGAGGCCGGTATCCCGGCCCTGCTCAAGCCGCTGCTCGACCACGGCTTCGGCTCGCACGGCAGCGACAGCGCGAAATGGTACGTGCCGATCGCGGTGATCGGGCTCGCGCTGGTGCGCGGCGTGTCGCAGTACACATCGAATTACCTGCTCAACTACGTATCGAACCGCATCCTGCTGCAGCTGCGGCTCGAGATGTTCCAGCGGATGATCCATACCGGCGCGTCGTTCTTCCAGCGCGAAACCGCGAGCACGGTGATCAACGCGATCGTGTTCGAGGTCAACCAGATCCTGTCGGTGCTGACGGGCGTGATGGTCACGCTCGTGCGCGATTCGCTGACGGTGATTTTCCTGCTCGGCTACCTGTTCTATCTGAACTGGCGGCTCACGCTGATCGTCGCGGTGATCCTGCCGGGCATCGGCTGGCTCGTCAGCAAGATCAACCGCCGGCTGCGCCGCCTGAACCGCGAGCACCAGACGCTGACCAACGAGCTGTCGTACATCGTCGAGGAGACGGTCGGCGGCTACAAGGTCGTCAAGGTGCACAACGGCGAAGCGTACGAGATGGACCGCTTCACGACGATGAGCAAGCGCCTGCGCGGCTACGCGATGCGCATGACGATCTCGGGCGGCCTCGCGCAGCCGCTCACGCAGTTCCTCGCGTCGATCGCGCTCGCGGTCGTGATCACGATCGCGGTCGTGCAGTCGTCGAACGACCAGACGACGGTCGGCGGTTTCGTCGCGTTCGTCACGTCGATGCTGCTGGTGATCTCGCCGCTCAAGCACCTGATCGACGTCAACCAGCCGCTGCAGCGCGGGATGACGGCCGCCGAGCTGATCTTCGGGCTGATCGACGAGCCGGCCGAGCCGCAGGGCGGCGGGCGGCCGCTGTCGCAGGCGCGCGGCGAGATCGAGTTCCGCGCCGTGTCGTTCGACTACGGCGCGGCCGAACGGCCGACGCTCGACCGTATCTCGTTCAAGGTCGCGCCCGGCGAAATGATCGCGCTGGCCGGCCCGTCCGGGAGCGGCAAGACGACGCTCGTGAACCTGCTGCCGCGCTTCTTCGACCCGACGGACGGCACGATCCTGGTCGACGGCGTGCCGGTGTCCGACTACGATCTCCACGCGCTGCGCAGCCAGATGGCGATGGTCAGCCAGGACGTCGTGCTGTTCAACGACACGATCGCCGCGAACGTCGCCTACGGGCAGACACCCGACCGCGCACGCGTGCAGGCCGCGCTCGAGGCCGCGAACCTCGCCGATGCGGTCGCCGCGATGCCCGACGGGCTCGATACGCTGGTCGGCGGCAACGGGATGCGGTTGTCCGGCGGCCAGCGCCAGCGACTCGCGATTGCGCGCGCGATCTACAAGGACGCGCCGATCCTGATCCTCGACGAAGCGACGTCGGCGCTCGATTCGGAGTCGGAGCGCCACGTGCAGGCTGCGCTCGAGCGGTTGATGGAAGGCCGCACGACGCTGGTGATCGCCCACCGGCTGTCGACGATCGAGCGCGCGGACCGCATCCTCGTGCTCGAGGCCGGCAAGATCGTCGAGGAGGGCAGCCACGACGAACTGCTGCGCCACGGCGGCCTCTACGCGCACCTGCACCGGATCCAGTACCAGCAGCAGGCGGCGTGACGCGCGCTCATGCGGCCGCGATGCCGTGTGCTAGTCTTCATCGGGCAGTCCCGGTCGTTTCTTGTTCGACGTGATACCACGGAGGGAAGGACAATGAAGAGGATGCACGGCATGATGCTGGCCGCATGGATCGCGGCCGGCTGCGCCGCCACCGCGGCGATGGCGCAGGATCACGGCAACCACGACAATCGCGATGACCGCGGCGGCCACGGCATGCAGCGCGGCCATGGCCCGAAACACGTGCCGCCCGGGCAGGCGAAGCATCGCGACGACGACGTACCGCCGCGCTGGGCCGACGGGCCGCGCCGCGACTGGCATAAGGGCGACCGGCTGCCGGACGAATTCCGCGATCGTCAGTACGTGGTCGACGACTGGCGCGGCTACCGCCTGAGTCCGCCGCCGCGCGGCTATCACTGGGTCGGTGTCGGCGGCGACTACCTGCTCGTGCAGATCGGCTCGGGCATCGTGCTGCGGGTCGGTCCGTAACCGGGGCCGTCGCGCGGTCCGTCACCCGGTCCATCACCGTGACGCCGCTTTCCGAACGTTCATCCGGCTGCCGGGCGCGTCGCCCGGCGCCGCGTCACTTTGCCGCCGCGCGGCGGAACCAGCGCCGCTCGATTCTCGACATCACCCAGCACACACCCAGCGCGCACACCGTGCCGAGCGTCACTTCGCCGAACCGGATCAGCGGAACGTCCCACAGCGGGCCGTTGCCCGGAAACAGCAGCACGATCGTCGCGGTCACGCCGCCGAGCCGCGCGGCGCTGCCGATGTTCAGGCACCAGCAGCAGACGATCACGACCGCGACCGTGATCGCATACGCGACGAGGCGATCGCCGCCCAGCGCCGCGCCGGCGAAGCCGAGGAGGCCGCCGACCATCGCGCCGATGAACTGGTCGCGCGACAGCGACATCGTGTCCGAGTAGTTGTGCTGCGTGACGGCGATCGCGGTGATCGCCGCCCACACGGCCTGCTCGCTATGCATCGCGCGGCCGATCGCATACGCGAGGCACGCGCCGCAGACGGCCTGCAGCGCCATCAGGCCGCCTTGCGCGAGCCGTTCGCTGAATGACAACCCCTTGAACAGATCGAAGATCGACTGCTGGATCTGCTGGCGGGCTTCGTTGAGAGTCCTGATCGTATCCATCGTGCATCGGCCAAGAAGCGGGTAGCGGGCGGCGCGCCGCCGTCAATGCGCCTGTTCGGGCGACGCGGCCGCCGGTTCGTCGGCCGTCGCATCGCCGTTCTCGACGCGCGTTTCGGGCATCACGAGCCAGACCAGCAGCACCGCGAGCGCGCCGGCGGCCGCGAGCCCGAAGAAACTGACCGCGTTGCCGAAGTGGTCGGCGACGTAGCCGGCCACGGCCGTGCTGAGCGTCGCGCCGATCCCGGCCGCGAGCCCGAACAGCCCGATACACAGGTTGTAGCGGCCCTTGCCGCCCGCGACGTCGGCCGCGATCAGCGGCAGCATCACGCCGAACACGGCCGCGCTGATGCCGTCGAGCATCTGCACCGGCACGAGCAGGTACGGGCTGCTGACGCCGGCGAACAGCAGCGCGCGCACCGGCAGCGCGGAGAAGCCGAGCAGCAGGATCGGCCGGCGCCCCCAGCGCTGCGCGGAGCGGCCGACCCACGGCGACAGCATCGCGACGATCGCCTGCGGCACGATGATGCACGCGGCGATCACGAGCTGCACGTTCTCGCCCATCCCGGCCGTGACTTCGCCGGCCGCGAGGTTCAGCATCGCGGCGTTCGACAGGTGGAACAGCACGACGCAGGCCGCGAAGATCAGCATCCGGCGGTCGCGCAGCAGTTCGAGCAGCGTTTCGCGCTCGCCGGCTTCGTCGAGCTCGTCAGGCTTCGACGACTGCGGAATCACCTGGTGCGTCGGCTGGATCATCGCGAGCGCGAACAGCGCGGGCAGCGCCAGCACGGCGGTCAGCCAGAACACCGCGCGCGCGGAGAAGTATTCGCCGGTGAGCCCCATCAGGCCCGCCGCGACCGCACTGCCGATCGACGCCCAGCGCGCGTTGCGGCCGAGCCGGTCGCCGAGGTCGGCGCGACCGACGAGCGAGAACGAGATCGCGGCCATCGCCGGCACCAGCATGCAGCTTGCAAAGCCGTGGAACACCTCGGCGGCGATCACCGGCACGATCGTCGGGCTGGACGCGAGCAGAACCGCGGACAGGATGATGGCCGCGATCGCCCACGCGGCCGCGCCTTTCTTGTTCTTCAGCGCATCGACGGCCGCGCCGCCCGGCACCTGGCTGACCATCGCGCTGATCGTGCCGATCGACAGCACCATGCCGATCTCGCCCTGCGTCCACTTGTGCGACGCGAGGTAGGACGCGATGAACGGACCGAACCCGGTTTGAACGTTTGCAACGAAAAAGTTGAGCCAGTCGAGGGCCCGGAGACTGCGCACGCTGACGGAATGCTTGATCGTCATCGGGTAGCACTCGCAGACGAGGCCGGTGCGGCCGGGGCAACGGGCGGGAAGACCGCGACGATCGGCTTGTCGGCCGCGTACGGCGGCGAGGCCTTGATCTGGGCGTCGTTCAGGTCGAGCTGCGGGTGCAGCGCCTTGTCGCGCGTGACGAAGCGCAGCGCGCCCCAGCTCGCGGCGATCGAGCGGCGGTCGGTATTGACGAGCCCGCCGAGGTCGAGCACGACGGCCTGCGGCTGGGCGCCGCGGTCGATCAGCACGTCGACGATGCGGCCGATCTTCGTGCCGTTCGGGCGCTCGACGTCGCTGTCGAGCATCGGCAGTCGCGTCGCCGGCGACGCCGCGGCCGAGCCCGACAGCGGCACGGCCTTCGGCCGCGCGGACGGCGGCAGGTCGCCCGACGGCACGTCGAGCACGATCGGCTCCTGTTTGCCGCCCGGCGTGAAGCGGAACACGTTCCACGGGAAGATGACCTTGCGGTCGCCGATGCCCATGAAGCCTTGCAGGTTGACGATCATCTCGCGCGGCTTGCCGCTCGCGTCGACCACCATGTCGACCGCGCGGCCGACGACCTTGCCGTTGCGGCGCGCGACCTCGCTGTCGAGCAGCGCGTGGATCTGGGTGCGGTCGAGCGAGCGCGTCGCGACGATCGGCGGGGGCGGAGGCGGCGGCGGGGTCGGCGATTCGGGACGCTGCACGGGCTTCGGCCGCGTCACCTCGCGGTGCGGCTTCTTCGGCGCTTCCGGTTCCTCCGGTTGCGTCGGCGCGGGCACCGGCGGCATCGTCAGCGGCTCGCCGGCGGTCTCCTCGACAGGCTCGACGAGCGCCTCGCTGATCGGCGCGGGCGGGTTCTGGACAGGCAGTAGCCCGCAGCCGGACAGCAGCGCGGCGACGGCGAGAATCAGGAAGACCGTCGACGACGGCAACGACTTGCGGGATGCGGGAAACGGGAGTCCGCCGCTCATTGACACTCACTCCATGGGTCGGGGGCGGCCCGAGGGCACGCGGCTGGCGATGGATGGCGGGTGCGGGCGGCGCACCACGCGAGGTGAGAGTTTAACGTGTCTTGCTTTCAGGACCGACTTCGATGGCCTGTTGCAGGCCGACCGTCGGGAAAAGGAAGGGATCGGACGCGGGTTGGAGGCCCGGCTGCGGTGCCTGATCGACGACGATGCGGGCGCCGGCGCCGCTGCCGCGGGGCCCCTGGCTCAACGAGCCGAGGCCCGCGGACCGCGGCAACCGCGCCGCAACGCCTGCCGCAATCATGGCCATTCGGCGGACGCGGCGCAGGCGCGGCTGCTGTCTGAAACAGCGTGAAACCGGAAAATTAGGCGTCCGGATACCACGCGTCGGCGAATTCGCTGACCTGGACGTCCTTCAGTTCCGGACGGGCGGCCAGCCACCCGCGCACGAGTTCGCGGTCGGCGTCGGTCGTCGTGCCGCGCGGCGCGCCGGAGATCACGTACGCGCCGATGCCTTCGTCCGCGGACGCGACGGTCAGCAGCCCGTTCGCTTCGACGAAGTCGATGAACGCATCGATCAACTGGCCGCGCTCGAGGTCGGTCATTTCATTGCGGTAATGCGCGGTGGCGTTGAACGAGAGTTCCTGGAATTCGCCGATGTGGAGTTTCTTGCGCTGGCGGCGGTTGTGGCCTTGGCTCATGGTGTGTGGTGAATGCGAAAAGGGTCAATGAAAGGGCGGCGGCCGGCGCCGGCGCGGCATGCGCGAACGGCCCGGACGCCGCATCGGGGCGCCGCGCGGCGATGCC
>NZ_BCPP01000001.1:0-39994 GCF_016586125.1 Burkholderia sp. E168m23 | reverse complement strand
CCCGTCGCTGGTGATCCCGTTCGACCTGCTCGACGAAGGCGTGAAGCGCTTCGAGAAAGCGGTCGAACAAGTGCTCGCGGCCCAGGAAGCCACCGCGCGCTGATCGGCGCGCCCATCGCAGACAGGAACGACGATGCTATTTGTTCGCCCCGGCAAACTCACGGATCTCGATGCGCTCGCGCACATGGCGCGCACCGCGCAGCCGGTCCTGCACTCGCTGCCGCACGACCGCGCGGCGCTCGAAGCGCGTGTGGCGCTCTCCGAGGATTCGTTTCGCGCGGACGTCGACTTCGCCGGCGAGGAGTTTTACCTCTTCGTGCTCGAGGATTCGTCGACCGGCAAGCTGCTCGGCACGGCGAGCATCGTGGCCGCGGCCGGCTACTCGGAGCCGTTCTACGCGTTCCGCAACGACGCGCTGATCCACGCGTCGCGCGAGCTGCACGTGAACCGCAAGATCCACGCGCTCACGATGTCGCACGAGCTGACCGGCAAGAGCCGGCTCGCGGGCTTCTACGTCGATCCGTCGCTGCGCGGCGACGCGGCCGCGCACCTGATCTCGCGCGCCCGGATGATGTACATCGCCGCGAACCGCCGCCGCTTCACGCCGGAAGTGTTCACGCTGCTGCTCGGCGTGAGCGACGGCAACGGCGCATCGCCGTTCTGGGAAGCGGTGGGCCGCAAGTTCTTCGGCCGTGACTTCACCGACGTCGACATCGCGTCGGGCGGCCGCAGCCGCACGTTCATCGCGGAAGTGATGCCGGCCTATCCGCTCTACGTGCCGCTGTTGCCCGAAGCCGCGCAGCGCGTGCTCGGCGAGCCGAACGAAACGGCGTTGCTCGCGTACGACATCCATCTCGAGGAAGGCTTCGAGCCCGACCGCTTCGTCGACATCTTCGACGCGGGCCCGGTGCTGACCGCGCAGGTCGACCGTACCGCGTGCGTGAAGCAGGCGTCGGAGCGCGTCGTGCGCGAGGCCGCGCACCAGCAGGGCGACGTCGCGTACATGGTGTCGACCGGCAGCGGCGAATCGTTCCGCTGCGTGCTGGCCGACCTGCCGGGCGACACGGCCGATGCGGGCGGCGCCGAGGCGCCGCTGGCCGGCGACGTGCGCGCGGCGCTCGACGTGAAGGACGGCGATGTCGTGCGCTGCGTGCCGCTGCACCGCCGCGACGAGGAAGATTTGAAGGGAGACGCAGCATGATCGTCGTTCGGGTCGTACAAACGGGCGACGTCGACGCGCTCGTGTCGCTCGCGCAGGAAACCGGGCCGGGCCTGACCACGTTCAAGCCCGACCGCGACGCGCTCGCCGCGCGCATCGAACGCTCGCGCCGCACGCTCGAAGGCCGGGCCGCGCCAGGCGAAGCCGGCTACTTCTTCGTGATGGAAGAATCGAAGACGGGCGACATCGCGGGCGTGTGCGGAATCGAAACGCAGGTCGGCCTCGAGCAGCCGTTCTACAACTACCGCGTGAGCACGGTCGTGCATGCGAGCCAGGAGCTCGGCGTGTGGACGCGGATGTCCGCGCTGAACATCTCGCACGACCTGACGGGCTACGCGGAAGTGTGCTCGCTGTTCCTGAGCCCGCGCTATCGCACGGGCGGCGTCGGCGGCCTGCTGTCGCGCTCGCGCTTCATGTTCATCGCGCAGTTCCGCGACCGCTTTCCGGAACGCATCTGCGCGGAACTGCGCGGCCACTTCGACGAGGACGGCACGTCGCCGTTCTGGCGCGCGGTCGGTTCGCACTTCTACCAGATCGACTTCAACGCGGCCGATTACCTCAGCTCGCACGGCCGCAAGTCGTTCCTCGCGGAACTGATGCCGCGCTATCCGGTGTACGTCGACCTGCTGCCGCAGGACGCGCAGGACGCGGTGGGCCTCACGCACCGCGACACGCTGCCGGCCCGCAAGATGCTCGAAGCGGAAGGGCTGCGCTACCAGAACCACGTCGACATCTTCGACGCGGGCCCGGTGCTCGAATGCCACGTCAACGACCTGCGCACGGTGCGCGAGAGCGTCGTCGTACCGGTCGCGATCGGCGTGCCCGACGCGCGGGACGACGCCCCCCGGTCGCTCGTGTCGAACACGTCGCTGGGCGATTTCCGCGTCGGCGTCGCGCCGGGCGTGGTCGCGAACGGCGCGTTCGTGCTGTCGGCCGACGATGCCGTCGCGCTCGACGTGAAGGCCGGCGATCCGGTCCGCGTACTGCCGCTCAAAGTCAAACAGGGATAAACGAATCATGACGGAACTCTTCATCGACGGCGCCTGGGTCGCAGGCTCGGGCCCCGTCTTCGCTTCGCGCAACCCCGGCACCGACGCCGTCGCCTGGCAGGGCGAGAGCGCGTCGGCGGCCGACGTCGACCGTGCGGTCGCGAGCGCACGTCGCGCGTTCGCCGGCTGGTCGGCGCTCGACTTCGAAGCGCGCTGCGAAATCGTCAAGCGCTTCGCCGCGTTGCTCACCGAGCGCAAGGAAGCGATCGCGACCGCGATCGGCCGCGAGACGGGCAAACCGCTGTGGGAAGCGCGCACCGAAGTCGCATCGATGGCCGCGAAGGTCGGCATCTCGATCCAGGCGTATCAGGAACGCACCGGCGAGAAGCGTCAGGACATGGCCGACGGCGTCGCGGTGCTGCGTCACCGCCCGCACGGCGTCGTCGCGGTGTTCGGCCCGTACAACTTCCCCGGCCACTTGCCGAACGGTCATATCGTGCCGGCGCTGATCGCCGGCAACACGGTCGTGTTCAAGCCGTCGGAGCTTGCGCCGGGCGTCGCGCGCGCGACGGTCGAGGTGTGGCAGGAAGCCGGGTTGCCGGCCGGCGTGCTGAACCTCGTGCAGGGCGAGAAGGACACCGGCATCGCGCTCGCGAACCATCGGCAGATCGACGGGCTGTTCTTCACCGGCAGTTCCGATACGGGCACGCTGCTGCACAAGCAGTTCGGCGGCCGTCCGGAGATCGTGCTCGCGCTCGAGATGGGCGGCAACAACCCGCTCGTGATCGGCGAAGTCGAGGACATCGACGCGGCCGTGCATCACACGATCCAGTCGGCGTTCCTGTCGGCCGGCCAGCGCTGCACGTGCGCGCGCCGCATCTTCGTGCCGCAGGGCGCGTTCGGCGACCGCTTCCTCGCGCGCTTCGCAGACGTCACGTCGAAGATCACCGCCGACGTGTTCGACGCCGATCCGCAGCCGTTCATGGGCGCGGTGATCTCGGCACGCGCGGCCGCGAAGCTGGTCGATGCGCAGGCGCGCCTGGTCGAGCAGGGCGCGAAGCCGATCGTCGCGATGGCGCAGCGCGATCCGCGCCTCGGCTTCGTGAATGCGGCGATCGTCGACGTGACGGGCGTCGCGAACCTGCCCGACGAAGAGCATTTCGGCCCGCTCGCGCAGGTCGTCCGCTACGCGACGTTCGATGAGGCGATCGAGCGCGCGAACGACACGGCGTTCGGCCTGTCCGCCGGCCTCTTGGCCGACGACGCGAAGGTGTGGGAGCACTTCCGCCGCACGATCCGCGCCGGGATCGTCAACTGGAACCGGCCGACCAATGGCGCATCGTCCGCCGCGCCGTTCGGCGGCACGGGCCGCTCGGGCAACCATCGCCCGAGCGCGTACTACGCGGCCGACTATTGCGCGTACCCGATGGCGTCGGTGGAAAGCACGCAACTGACTTTGCCCGCGAGCCTGTCGCCGGGCCTGCATTTCTGATCGAGGGAACGACGATGAACGCACAAGAAGCCAATTTCGACGGGCTCGTCGGCCCGACCCACAACTACGCCGGGCTGTCGTTCGGCAACGTGGCGTCGCTCAACAACGAGAAGTCGGCCGCGAACCCGAAGGCCGCCGCGAAGCAGGGGCTGCGCAAGATGAAGCAGCTCGCGGATCTCGGTTTCGCGCAAGGCGTGCTGCCGCCGCAGGAGCGGCCGTCGCTGCGCCTGTTGCGCGAGCTCGGCTTCTCCGGCAAGGACGCGGACGTGATCGCGAAGGCCGCGAAGCAGGCGCCCGAATTGCTCGCCGCGGCGAGCTCGGCGTCGGCGATGTGGACCGCGAACGCGGCCACCGTCAGCCCGTCGGCGGATACCAGCGACGGCCGCGTGCACTTCACGCCGGCGAACCTGTGCAGCAAGCTGCATCGCGCGATCGAGCACGAAGCGACGCGCCGCACGCTGTCGACGCTGTTCGCGGACCCCACGCACTTCGCGGTGCACGAAGCGCTGACCGGCACGCCGGCGCTCGGCGACGAAGGCGCGGCGAACCATACGCGCTTCTGCGCGGAATACGGCAAGCCGGGCATCGAATTCTTCGTGTACGGCCGCGCCGAATACCGTCGCGGCCCCGAGCCGAAGCGCTTCCCGGCACGTCAGACCTTCGAGGCGAGCCGCGCGGTCGCGCATCGCCACGGGCTCGCAGAGGAAGCGACGGTGTACGCGCAGCAGGACCCGGACGTGATCGACGCGGGCGTGTTCCACAACGACGTGATCTCGGTCGGCAACCGCGACACGCTGTTCACGCACGAACGCGCGTTCGTCAACAAGCAGGCGATCTACGACACGCTGACCGCCGCGCTCGACGCGCGCGGTGCGCGCCTGAACGTGATCGAGGTGCCCGACGCGGCGGTGAGCGTGAACGACGCGGTGACGTCCTACCTGTTCAACAGCCAGCTGTTGTCGCGCGCGGATGGTTCGCAGGTGCTCGTCGTGCCGCAGGAATGCCGCGAGAACGCGCGGGTCGCCGCCTATCTCGACCAGCTGGCGGCCGGCAACGGCCCGATTCACGACGTGCTCGTGTTCGACCTGCGCGAAAGCATGAAGAATGGCGGCGGCCCGGCGTGCCTGCGCCTGCGCGTCGTGCTGAACGACGCCGAGCGCGCGGCCGTCACGTCGAACGTGTGGATCAACGACACGCTGTTCGCGTCGCTCGACGCGTGGATCGACAAGCACTATCGTGACCGCCTCGCACCGGAAGACCTCGCCGATCCGGCGCTGCTCGACGAGTCGCGTACGGCGCTCGACGAGCTTACGCAGATCCTGCGCGTCGGTTCGCTGTATGACTTCCAGCGCTGAGGCACGGATGCCGGCCGCCGCGTTGCTCGACGATTTTCTGGCGTTCACGCTCGCTGGTGACGCGCCGGCCGAACGGGACGGCGCCTGCGCGGGCGGCGCGGTGCGCTGGCAATGGCTCGGCGACGGGCTGCTCGCGTTCGAACCGGCGGCGACCGACGCCGCGGCGCGCGCGAGCGTGCTCGTGTCGGCCGGCGTGCATGGCGACGAGACCGCGCCGATCGAGCTGCTGTCGATGCTCGCGCGCGACCTCGTGGCGGGTGCGCTGCCGCTCGCGTGCCGGCTGCTCGTCGTGCTCGGCAACGTGCCGGCGATGCGCGCGGGCGAACGCTATCTCGACGATGACCTGAACCGCCTGTTCAGCGGCCGTCACGCGCAGGTGCCCGCGAGTCGCGAAGCGCCGCGCGCCGCGCAGCTCGAAGCGGCGGCATCCGCGTTCTTCGGGGCGGCGCCGGCGGGCAGCGCACGCTGGCATATCGACATGCACACGGCGATTCGCGCATCGGTGTTCGAACAGTTCGCGCTGCTGCCGCACACGGGCACGCCGCCCACGCGCGCGATGGTCGAATGGCTCGGCGATGCACGCATCGCGGCCGTGCTGCTGCATACGGCGAAGGGCAACACGTATTCGCATTTCACGGCCGAGCATTGCGGCGCGCTCGCGTGCACGCTGGAGCTCGGCAAGGTGCGTCCGTTCGGCCAGAACGACCTGACGCGCTTCGCGCCGGCCGACCGCGCGGTGCGCAAGCTCGTGTCGGGTGGGCGGGCGGAAGGCGGCGCCACGTTGCCGCGCGTGTTCACCGTCATCGACCAGATCACGAAGCAGAGCGACGCGCTCGAGCTGTTCGTCGCGGCCGACGTCGCGAACTTCACCGCGTTCACGCGCGGCACCGTGCTCGCGCAGGACGGCGACTACCGCTACACGGTGAAGCACGACGAGGAACGCATCGTGTTTCCGAACCCGACCGTGAAGCCCGGCCTGCGCGCGGGCCTGCTCGTCGTCGATACGACGCGCGACACGCTGGCCGCACTCGTCTGATCAGGGTGCGATCGTGCGGGCTGCGGCGACTCGCAGTCCGCGCATCGTCTCGCGGTCTATTCATTTTTTGCGATAACACCCGCCCGCCGCACGGCCGGCGCACGCGCCACGCTTGCGTATTTGCGACACCGTCTTGCGAGTTCGACGGGGCGCGTGGCGGCTCCCGGACGCGCAGCGCAGCATTGCATATCGGTGGCCGCTTTGCCATATCGGGTCGCGCGGATTGGTACAATCGCGGCCTTGCGGCTGTTGCGCCGCATCACGGCGCGGCATCGGCATTGTCGGTGTCATCCGACCCTGCAATGATGCATGCGCCCGTAGTTCCGGAACATTCGAGTATCGAGGAGAACACCTGATGAAGTTGGATTGGCGTAAAGTGGCCGCGCATGCGGTGGTGGCGGCATCGGCGATGGCGGCAGGCAGCGCGTTTGCCGCGGATCTGAAGGAGATCCGGTTCGGCGTCGAGGCCTCGTACGCACCGTTCGAATACAAGACGCCCGACGGCAAGCTGACCGGCTTCGACATCGACATCGGCAACGCGGTGTGCGCGAAGCTGAAGACCAAGTGCGTGTGGGTCGAGAACGACTTCGACGGCCTGATCCCGGCGCTGCAGGCGCGCAAGTTCGACGCGATCAACTCGGACATGACGATCACCGAGCAGCGCAAGCACGCGATCGCATTCACCGATCCGATCTACACGATTCCGAACCAGCTGATCGCGAAGCAGGGCAGCGGCCTGCTGCCGACCCCGCAATCGCTGAAGGGCAAGCGCGTCGGCGTGCTGCAGGGCACGATCCAGGAAGCGTATGCAAAGAAGAAGTGGGCGCCGGCCGGTGTTGAAGTCGTGCCGTACCAGACGCAGGATCTGGCGTACGCCGACCTGAAGTCGGGCCGTCTCGACGCGACCTTCCAGGATTCGGAAGCCGGCTCGAAGGGCTTCCTGACGAAGCCACAAGGCCAGGGCTTCGCGTTCGCGGGCGGCACGGTCAGCGACACCGAGATCCTCGGCTCGGGCGTCGGCTTCGGCCTGCGCAAGAACGACGCGGCACTGAAGACCGCGCTCGATCAGGCGCTGAAGGAACTGAAGGCCGACGGCACGATCGACAACCTCGCGAAGAAGTACTTCAGCGTGCCCGTCACGCTCAAGTAAGCGCATCGCTCGAGCGCACGCTGTTGTAAAGAAAACCCGGCCGCTGATGCGGCCGGGTTTTTCTTTTGGGGAGCGAAAACGCCGGACGCGCGCCGGCCGTCAGCCTGGCTGCGCGGGAAAGAACCGCCCCAGCTCGCGCGCGAGTTCGTTGAGCACGGCCATCTCCTGCTGCGAGATCTTGCGTGCGGGTTGCGCGCCGGCCCAGTCGCCGTACAGCAGCGCGACGCTCGTCGTGCCGACGCGCACGGGCAGCAGCACGAATGCGCGCGTGTCGTCGAACGCATCGAGATACCACGCGGGCAGGCGCTTCATCATCTTCGGCTCCTGCGCCTGCTCGATGAAGATGCCGACCGAGTTCGAGATCGCGAGATGAAACACGTCCGGCTCGAAGCGTTCGTCGAAGCGCAGCCGGTCGAGCGCCGTGTCGACGCCGGGGCCGAAGCCCAGGCGCGCGGCGAACGTACCGTCGTCGTGACGCACGAACATCACGGTGCGCGTGAACGCGAGGCCGGCCAGCAGGCTTTCCGACGCGAGCGCGAGCACCGGCGTCAGCACGTGCTCGGACGGCAGCGCGCGCAGGTCGGCCAGACCGGCTTCGAGGCAGGCCTCGGGCGCGGCCTGCGCGCGTGCGATCGCATCGGCGTTCGCGCGCAGCTCGACGATCTCGCGCATCACGGTGTCGCTCGCTTCCTCGCGCGCGAGCCGTTCGGCGATCTCGACGAGCGCGTCGGATTCCATGTCGAGCTCCGCGCCGTAGTGCTGCGCGAGCGCCGCGATGCGCGCGTCGCGCTGCGGGCTCGCGGGCATGACGAGCGCGCCGGCGACGTCGGTCGAGCAGCGGCTCACCGCGCGCAGCCAGCGGATGCGGTCGGCCGGGCCGCGATCGGCCGGGCCGTCGTCTGCCGCCGGGCCCGCGTGGCGGGCGTCGCCGTCGTCGTCGAACGCGTCGGCGTGCGCCGCGTGATCTCCGTTGGCCATCCCCGCGCGGATCACGTCGGGCAGCCGCCAGCGCGCGGCGGCTTCGAGACCGATCTCGTCGAAGCCGACGCCGAGCACGTCGACGCAGGCGGCCGATTCGTCGCCGTTCAACTCGGCCGCGCGGCGGCGGATGTGATCCCATTCGTTGTCGAGATAGCAGACCACCAGCAGCTTGCCGACCTGGCGCATCAGCGTGCAGACGACGGCTTCCTCGCCCGAGCGCAGTTCGGCGCGCTCGGTGAGCTTGCGCGCGACGCAGCCGGACAGCAGCGCGCGGTTCAGCGCCAGCTTCGCGTCGATGCGCCGCGGCGTGCTCTGATGGAAATGGTCGACGAGCTTCAACCCGACGACGAGATGGCCGACGGCGTCCATGCCGAGCACCATCAGTGCGCGGGTCACGGTGGTGATGTTGCCGCCGAACGCCATGTACATCGCGGAGTTCGCGAGCCGCAGCACTTTCTGCGTGAGCGCGAAGTCCGACAGCACGACGCGCACGAGCGCGGTGAAGTCGAGGTCGTCGTTCTTCATCGCGGCCATCGTCGCGCGCAGCGATTCCGACAGCAGCGGGAAATCGCCCCGTTCGTTCATCCGGGCCCACAGCTTGTCGAGCAGCGCGGTGCGGGGCAGGTATTCGGTGGTTGACATACGGATCTGTTCGGTTCGCCGCGCGCGTCAGGCGGCGGCGTGCAGGTGCAGCTGCTGCGCCTCGAAGCGCCGCGCGAGCTCCTCGGACGGCAGCGCCTGGCAGACGAGCCAGCCCTGGATGTGATTGCAGCCCATCTCCGACAGCAGCGCGCGCTGCGCCTCGGTCTCGACGCCTTCGGCAACGAGCTCGAGATCCAGTGTCTGCGCGAGGCCGACCACCGCGGACACGATCGCGCGGTCGTTGCGCGACGTCAGCAGGTTCTCGACGAAACTGCGGTCGATCTTCAGCTTCGCGAGCGGGAAACGCTGCAGATAGGCGAGGCTCGAATAGCCGGTGCCGAAATCGTCGATCGCGAAGCGGATGCCGAGACCGGTCAGTTCCTCGAGCAGGATTTTCGCGTGCGCGGGATCGTGCATCAGCAGGCTTTCGGTGATTTCGAGCACGATGCGGCGCGGGTCGATGCCGGTCAGCGCGATCGCCTCGCGCACGCTCTGCGTGAAGCGCGGGTCGCGGAACTGCTGCGGCGACACGTTGACCGCCACGTATTGCAGCGCGAGCCCCTGGCCGTCCCACGCGACGAGCTGCATGCACGCGGCCTTGAGCACCCAGTTGCCGAGGTAGTTGATCAGGCCGATCGATTCGGCGAGCGGGATGAAGGTGGCCGGCGGCACGAGGCCGTGCACCGGATGGCGCCAGCGGATCAGTGCCTCGACGCCGACCACCGCGCCCGACTGGCTGCGCGTGATCGGCTGGAAATGGAGCGAAAACTCGCCGTTGCGCACGCCGTCGTACAGATCCGCCTCGAGCTTGAGCCGTTCGGCGTCGGCCGGATCGTCGACGGGCGCATGGAACGCGAGCGCGTTGCCGCCCGATGCCTTCGCCTGCGCGAGCGCGTGGTCGGCGCGGCGCAGCAGCGGGCTGTGATGCTGCGCCCGGTGCGGTGCGGCACGTTCGTCGGGATAGAGCGCGATGCCGATGCTCGCGGACAGGTGCACGGTCTGCCCCTGGAATACATAGGGCTCGCGCACCGCGGCCTGCAGCCGGCGCGCGAGCGCATCGGCGGCATGGCTCGCCTGCGCGCGGTCCGCTGCGCCCAGCACGACCGCGAACTTGTCGCTCGCGACGCGCGCGAGCCGCTCGTTCGGCGTGACGAGCGCCTTCAGCCGCTGTGCGGTCTCGCGCAGCAGCATGTCACCGGCGTCGTAGCCGAGCGCGCGGTTGATCCGCTGGTAGTCGTCGAGGTCGAGCAGCAGCAGCGCCGCGCAGGTGCCGCTCTCGTCGGCCGTCTGCTGCGCGGCCATCAGCGCCGGCACGAGCGCGGACAGGTTGTCGAGCCCCGTCATCGGGTCGTGGTGCATTTCGTACGTCAGGCGAGCCTCGAGCGCGCGCCACGACGACACGTCGAACGCCGCGATCGCGAAGCCGTCGACGCCGTGGTGGCGGCTCTTGAACGCGCGGATCTCGACGTCCAGCGGGTAGGTGAGCGACTTGACGATGCACATCGTCGCCTTCTCGACCTGGCCGGAACGGGCGGCGCGTGCAAGCAGGCCTTCGAGCGCCGGGGTATCCTGTTCGGCGATCAGGTCGCGCAGCGTCAGCGTATGCAGATAGTCGCGGTGGTAGCCGATGAAGCGCAGGCTGGCGTCGGACACGTACAGAAAGCGCAGCTCGCGGTCGACGTGGGCGAGGAAATCCACCGTGCCGACCGTCTGTTCCAGCCAGTTGCGCACGGAGTCGTCGCGGCGCGGCGCGACGGCGCGCGCGGGCATCAGCGCGCCGCCCGACCGAGCGAAGCGTCGCAGCGTATGCAAGGCGCTGCGCCAGGAGCCCTTGCGTGACGTCTGTTTCCTGTTGGCTTCCATGTTTCTCGCTGACGTGAAGGGCTGGAACCGGTTGTCCGGAAGGAATAACGGCAGACTGTCAGAAATCTTTAACGGGCCGGCCGCAGGCGGCGCTGCCGCGGTCCGGATCAACGAGGCAGGCGTTCGACAGGCGAACACCTGAATGGCCTGCATCGAGGCCGACTTTATAAGAAATGAGGACGCAGATGAAGCGAAAACTGTTGCTGGGCGCCATGGCGGCGCTGGTGGCCGGCCATGCGCTGCTGGCGCAGGCGGAACTGAGGCCGGGCGCCGCGGCGCCCGATTTCACGACGCAGGCGTCGCTGGGCGGCAAGACTTACACGTACTCGCTCGCGGACGCACTGAAGCAGGGGCCGGTCGTGCTGTATTTCTATCCGGCGGCGTTCACGAAGGGCTGCACGATCGAGGCGCATGCGTTCGCGGACGCGGTCGACCGTTACAAGGCTTACGGCGCGACGGTGATCGGCGTGTCGGCCGACAACATCGACACGCTGACGAAGTTCTCGGTGAGCGAGTGCCGCAGCAAGTTCCCGGTGGCGGCCGACCCGGACGCGAAGATCATCCGCGAATACGACGCGAAGCTGCCGGCGCTCGACCGGGCCAACCGCGTGTCCTATGTGATTTCGCCGGAAGGGAAGGTTCTCTACGAATACACGAGCCTGTCGCCCGACAAGCACGTCGAGAACACGCTCGCCGCCGTGAAGGCGTGGGCCGACGCGCATCCGAAGCAGTAAGCGGCTGCCCCGCACGTGAAAACGGCCCGTCGTGCGGGCCGCGGGCACGGGCATGCGCCGCCCTTCCGGGAGGCGCGCGACGGGCCGTTACGCGCGCAATGCCTGTTCGATCGGCACGCTGCCGCCGACGAAGCCGACGATCTTGCGCGAGATGCCGAGCTTGATCGCCTCGATCGCGGCCCATGCAACATCCTGGCGCGAGACGGGCGGCGCGGGCTCGAGCCACCGGTCGGTCAGCGCGATCTTGCCGACGCCCGGATCGTCCGTGAGCGGGCCCGGGCGCAGGATCACATAGTCGACGCCCGACGCGATCACGCGCTCGTCGCCTTCGCGCTTCATCTGCGAATAGTGGTGCAGCGCGTCCGGGCCCTGCTCGGGCCGGTACGCGGACAGCGAGCTGACCACCACGAGCTTCTGCGTGTTGTAGGCCAGCGCGTAGTCGGCCGCGCGGGCGACCGCGTCGCGGTCGACCTGCTCCTCTTCGGTCGCACCGTCCGATTCCGCCGAGCCTGCCGTGTAGATCACGTGCGTGATGCCCTGGAACGCGTGCGAGAAATCGTTCGTCAGATCGGCCTCGACGACCCGTGCGCCCGCCAGCGCATAGCCGTGCCGGCGCACGAGCGCCGTGACCTCGAACTCCGGCTGCTTCAGCAGCAGATCCGCGCAGGCCTGGCCCGTCCGGCCGGTCGCGCCAATCAGCAGTACCTTCGTCGTCATGAAACCGCTCCTTGCTCGATGCGTCATCCATCCAGATAGGGACGGACGACCGATAACTCAAGTGTAATGTCGAATCGACCCGGCGGCGGGGGTGTAATAAGGGGCGTACCGGCATCGGGCGTACCGGCGTTCATTCATCAGTTGCTCCGAGAAACCCCGTCCTTCAGGACGGGGAGGAAAGGAGCGCCGCTGTTTGACAGCGGCATTCCACCGTTAAAATGGCCGGCATGATCCTTGTCTATCGCTACCGGGTGAAATCGCTCAACGGACTGCTCAACAAGCAGAGCCGTGCGGTGAACTACGTCTGGAACTTCTGCAACGACACGCAGAAGCACGCGCTCAAGTGGGGCAAGAAGTGGCCGACGGGATTCGACCTGAACGTGCTGACGACTGGCAGCAGCAAGGAACTCGGTATTCACTCCGGCACGGTCAACGCGACGTGCGAGCAATACGCGAAGTCGCGCAGCCAGCACCGTCGGCCCTACCTGCGCTATCGCGGCAGGAAATCGCTGGGCTGGTTGCCGCTGAAGGGGCGTGACCTGAAGCGCGAAGGCGACGCGTTCCGTTTCGCGGGCAACACCTTTCGCGTGTTCAACAGCCGACCGCTTCCCGAAGGCAAGATCAAGGACGGGACCAACTTCGCGCAGGATGCACGCGGCAACTGGTTTCTCAACATCGTGATCGAGATGCCCGATGTGCAGGCCCGCCCGATCCGTTCCGGCGTCGGCATCGATCTCGGCCTGAAAGACTTCACCACACTTTCGACCGGCGAGAAGCTGCCCAATGACCAGTTTGGCCGGCGCGCGGCTGAAAGGTTGGCGAAGGCGCAGCGTGCGCACAAGCACAAGCGGCATATCGCGAAGCTGCACGCCAAGGTCGCGAATGCGCGTGCCGATTTCCAACACAAGCTCGCGCTCGATCTGGTGCGGCGCTTCGATTACATCGCGGTTGGCAACGTATCTGCCGTCAAACTTGCCAGAACCAGGATGGCAAAGAGCGTCTACGACGCATCCTGGTCGTCCTTCCGAAACAAGCTCCGCTACAAGGCGATCGCGCACGGGGCCACGTTCGAGGAAGTCGACGAAAGCGGTTCGACCCAGTCCTGTTCGGCGTGCGGATCGAAAGACAGCACGACGCGGCCGAAAGGTATCGCGGGACTGAGAATAAGAGAGTGGGTCTGCAGTGACTGTGGTGTCTTGCATGATCGAGATACCAACGCTGCGCTGAACATTCTCCGATGCGGACGTGCATCGCCAGGTGTGGGAACCCTCTCCCTTTAGGGAGAGGAGGACGTCAATCACACGGATGCGGGAATGACGCGCCGACCGGCTATCATGTGCGCGATGCATTTTTCGCCGCTACGTGTGAATAACGCGGCGGCCCACCGGTTGGAGTACACATGGCATTACCCCTGGACAACGTCAGCATGGCCGTGTTCTGCGACTTCGAGAACGTCGCGCTCGGCGTGCGCGATGCGAAGTACGAGAAATTCGACATCAAGCCCGTGCTGGAGCGCCTGCTGCTGAAAGGCAGCATCGTCGTGAAGAAGGCCTATTGCGACTGGGATCGCTACAAGGGCTTCAAGGCGTCGATGCACGAGGCGAGCTTCGAGCTGATCGAGATCCCGCACGTGCGCCAGTCGGGCAAGAATTCGGCCGACATCCGGCTCGTCGTCGACGCGCTCGACCTCTGCTACACGAAGTCGCACGTCGATACGTTCGTGATCATCAGCGGCGATTCGGATTTCTCGCCGCTCGTGTCGAAGCTGCGCGAGAACGCGAAGAAGGTGATCGGCGTCGGCGTGAAGAAATCGACGTCGGATCTGCTGGTCGCGAACTGCGACGAATTCATCTTCTACGACGACCTGGTGCGCGAGCAGCAGCGTGCGCTCGCGAAGCGCGAACAGCAGCAGCGCGCGGGCAACGGCGGCGCGAAGCGGCCGGACGAGCCGTCGCGCAAGCACGACATGGAAGCGCGCAAGGCCGAGGCGATCGCGCTGGCGGTCGAGACGTTCGACGCGCTCGCGTCGGAGCGCGACGACGTCGGCAAGATCTGGGCGTCGGTGCTCAAGAGCGCGATCAAGCGCCGCAAGCCGGATTTCAACGAGTCGTACTACGGGTTCCGCGCGTTCGGCAACCTGCTCGACGAGGCGCAGGCGCGCGGGCTGCTCGAAGTGGGGCGCGACGACAAGTCGGGCGCGTTCGTGTCGCGGGCTCGCCAGTCGGCCGCAGCCGAGCACGTTGCCGCAGGGGGTGAAGGCGGCGCGGCGCACCACGGCGGCCACCACGGTACGCGCGCGGCGGAGGCGGTGCCGGCCGGCCGCGAGGCGCGCCGTCGCGGGCAGCGCGCGCAAGCCGTCGTCCACGAAAGTGTGCAGGTCGAGGCGGATGACGCGGAAGACGCGGAGTTTGCCGAGCTCGCCGATGCGACGCCGGCCGAAACACCCGACGCACCCGACACGCCCGACGTGGCCGAAGCGCATGGCGACGCGAAGGATGGCCGCAAGCGTGCGCGCAAGAGCGCGGCGAAGAAGACCGGCGCGAAGAAAGGCGCCGCCGCGAAGGGCGCCGATCGCTCCGCCGGCGGCAAGCCGGACGCCGCTGCGCAGGGCGATGCGGCGCACGGTGGCGATGCGCACGCGCCCGGCCAGCGTGGGGACGAGTCGCATCGCGACGCAGCGCATGACGAGCGGCACGCGGTGGCGCCAGCCGAACCGGCGCCTCGCGCTTCCGGCGCTCGGGACGAGGCAGTGCAATCGTCGCACGACGTGGCGCCGCTCGACGCGACGCCCGAAGGCGCTGCCGAAGCGCCGGCCGCCGCCAAGCCGAAGAAACCGGCCCGCAAGGCGGCACCGCGTGCGCGCCGTCCGCGCAAGACGACGGCTGCCGCCGAGTAACCGGGTAACGGTAGCTGGCAGTTGGCGACAGTCTGACGATCGGCCGGGTCTCGTCCGCAACCGGGCGACACCCGCGCCATCCGGGCCGGCGCAATGCCGGCCTGCCGCGCTACCCGTTCAGCCCATACGGCTGAGTCATCACTTCGAGGAAGTGACCGTCCGGATCGTCGAAGTACACGCCGCGTCCGTCGTTGTGGCGGTAGATGTCGCCGGGTTGCCGCTTCGCCGGATCGGCCCAGTGCGGCAGCCCGCGTTCGCGAATGCGCGCGAGCACGCGATCGAAGCCGGCTTCGTCGATCAGGAACGCGTAATGCTGCGACCGGATCTCGCCCGCCTGTTCGTAAAAATCGAGCGACACACCATTGTCGAGCGCGACGACCAGCATCGCGCCGAACGGCGTCGGCGGCGGCAATTCCAGCAGTTCGGTGAGAAAGCGGCTCGACGCATGCTTGTCGCGGCACCAGACGATCGTGTGGTTGAGCTGGACGTTCATGGCGGGTTCCCGTGCGGCGGGGCGGCGGTGGGCATGGACACACGATAGCCGATTGCGGCTGGCAATCAAGCCCGGCAATCAAGCGCAAAAGAAAGCGCAAAAGACGGCCGCCGAAAGAAACACTAACGCTCGGCGCTGTCCAGGAAATCCGGGCGGTTCATTCACGCCCCCCAAGGGTCGGGATAATGTCCAACTCTTGGGGGGGGGCAACTCGGAAGGGCAGCCGCGTTCGTCACTCGCCCGCGACCGCCGGCCCGCCGGTATTGCCGCGGCGGTTGCGGCGCTTCTCGGCCCACACGCGGAACCGGTCCATGTACAGGTAGACGACTGGCGTCGTATAGAGCGTCAGCACCTGCGACATGACGAGGCCGCCGGCGATCGCGATCCCGAGCGGCGCGCGCAATTCGGCGCCGTCGCCGTTGCCGAACGCGAGCGGCAGCGCGCCGAGCAGCGCCGCCATCGTCGTCATCATGATCGGGCGGAAGCGCAGCAGGCACGCCTCGTGGATCGCGTCGAACGACGACTTCCCGTGATTGCGCGTCTGGTCGATCGCGAAGTCGACCATCATGATCGCGTTCTTCTTCACGATGCCGATCAGCAGGATCACGCCGATCAGCGCGATGATGCTGAACTCCGTCTTGAACAGCAGCAGCGCGAGCAGCGCGCCGACGCCGGCCGACGGCAGCGTCGACAGGATCGTGATCGGGTGGATGTAGCTCTCGTACAGGATGCCGAGCACGATGTAGACGGCCAGCAGCGCGGCGAGGATCAGGATCGGCTGATCGTTCATCGACTGCTGGAACGCCTGCGCGGTGCCCTGGAAGCTGCCGACGATCGTCGGCGGGACGCCGATCTGCGCCATCGTCTGATAGATGATCTGTGTCGCCTGCGACAGCGACACGCCCGGCGGCAAGTTGAACGAGATCGTGGTCGCGACGAACAGCCCCTGGTGGTTGACCGACAGCGGCGTCGTGCTCGGCCCGAACGTCGCGATCGCCGACAGCGGGATCATCGTCGACTTCGAGGTCGACACCGACGCGCCCGACGACGCGCTCGACTTGCCGCTCGCCGCGATCGAATTGAGCGCCTGGTTGCGCGCGGAATCGGACGCGATCGCCGCGGCGCTCTGCGCGGCCGTGCCGGCGCTCGACGTGCCGGCCGAGGTCGCGACGAAGGTGCCGGCGGCTGCGTTGGTGGTCTGCGAGCCGTTCGCGCTGCCCCCCGACGTGCTGATCCACACCTGGTTCAGCATCTCCGGGCTCTGCCAGTACTTCGGCGCGACTTCCATCACGACGTGGTACTGGTTCAGCGGGTTGTAGATCGTCGAGACCTGGCGCTGGCCGAACGCGTCGTACAGCGTGTTGTCGATCTGCGCGGGCTTGATGCCGAACCGCGCGGCGGTGGCGCGGTCGATCGTCACCATCGCCTCGAGACCGCCTTGCTGCTGGTCGGAGTTCACGTCGGTCAGTTCGGGGCGCTTCTGCAGCGCCTCGGTCAGGATCGGCCCCCACTTGTACAGGCCGGCGCTCGAATCGCCGAGCAGCGTGAACTGGTACTGCGCGTTGCTCTGCCGGCCGCCGACGCGGATGTCCTGCGCCGCCTGCAGGAACGTGCGCGCGCCCGCCACGTCCGCCAGCCGCGGGCGCAACTGCTGGATCACCTGATCGGCCGACAGCTTGCGCTCGGTGCGGTCCTTCAGCGTGACGAACATGAAGCCCGAGTTGGTCTGCGTGCCGCCGGTGAAGCCCGCGACGCTCTTCACGTTCGGGTTGCCCTGCACGATGCGCATCATCTCGGAGAATTTCAGCTTCATCGCCTGGAACGACGTCGACTGGTCGGCCTGGATGCCGCCGATCATCAGCCCGGTGTCCTGCTGCGGAAAGAAGCCCTTCGGCACGACGATATACAGGTAGACGTTCAGCCCGATCGTCGCGAACAGCGTCAGCAGGATCAGGAGCGGCCGGCGCAGCGCCCACGACAGCGAGCGCTCGTAGCCGCGCTGCATGCGCGCGAAACCGCGTTCGAGGAAGCGCCCGAAGCGGCCCTCGCTTTGCGGGTCGTGCTGTTCGGGCAACAGGCGCGCGCACATCATCGGCGTGACCGTGAGCGACACCGCGAGCGACACGGCGATCGCGAGCGATAGCGTCAGCGCGAACTCGCGGAACAGGCGCCCGACGATTCCGCCCATCAGCAGGATCGGCAGGAACACCGCGACGAGCGAGATGCTCATCGACAGCACCGTGAAGCCGACTTCGCGCGCGCCGTCGAACGCGGCCTGCATCCGCGGCTTGCCGTTCTCGATGTGCCGCGAGATGTTCTCGAGCACGACGATCGCATCGTCGACGACGAAGCCGGTCGCGACGATCAGCGCCATCAGCGACAGGTTGTCGATCGAGAAGCCGAGCAGATACATCGCGCCGAACGTGCCGACGATCGAGATCGGCACCGCGACGCTCGGGATCAGCGTCGCGCGCCAGTTGCGCAGGAACAGGAACACGACCATCACGACGAGGCTGACCGCGATCAGCAGCGTGTGTTCGGTATCCCTCAGCGATGCGCGGATGGTAGTCGAGCGGTCGAGCACCGGCGTGACCGTGATGTCGGCGGGCAGCGACGCGGTGAGCTGCGGCAGCGCCGCGCGCACTCGGTCGATCGTCTCGATGATGTTCGCGCCGGGCGAGCGGTAGAGGATCACGAGCACCGCGCGCTTGCCGTTCGACAGGCCGAGGTTGCGCAGATCCTCGACCGAATCGACGACGTCCGACAGATCGGACAGCCGCACGGCCGAGCCGTTGCGGTAGGCGACGACGAGGTCGCGGTATTGCGACGCCTGGGACGCCTGGTCGTTCGTATAGAGCTGGAAACGCTGCGGGCCGAACTCGATCGCGCCCTTCGGCGCATTGGCGTTCGCGGAAGCCAGCGCCGCGCGCACGTCCTCGAGGCCGATCCCGTAGTGGAACAGCGACTGCGGCTCGAGCTCGACGCGCACGGCCGGGTTCGCGGAGCCGCTCACGGTGACCTGGCCGATTCCGTCGATCTGCGACAGCGACTGCTGCAGCACCGTCGACGCGGCGTCGTACACCTTCGCGGGCGACGCCGTCTCCGAGGTCAGCGACACGACCATGATCGGCGAATCGGCCGGGTTGACCTTGCGGTAGGTCGGATTGCTCTTCAGCGCGGCGGGCAGGTCGGCGCGCGCCGCGTTGATCGCGGCCTGCACGTCGCGCGCGGCGCCGTCGATGTCGCGGTTCAGGCCGAACTGCAGGATGATCCGCGCATTGCCGACGGTGCTCGTCGACGTCATTTCGGAGACGTCCGCGATCGAGCCGAGGTGCCGCTCCAGCGGGCTCGTCACGCTGGTCGCGACCGTTTCCGGGCTCGCGCCCGGCAGCGACGCCTGCACCGAGATCGTCGGAAAGTCGACCTGCGGCAGCGGCGACACCGGCAGCTTGATGAACGCGAACAGGCCCGCGAGCGCGACGCCGAGCGCGAGCAGCGTCGTCGCGACGGGGCGGGTGATGAAGGGGCGCGACAGGTTCATCGGTTATGCACCCGTGTGCTTGCCTGCATCGGCGCCCGGCCCGTGCCGCTCGAACCAGCCGCGTACGCGGCGCGCGAGCGAATCGAAGCCGAGGTAGATCACGGGTGTCGTGAACAGCGTCAGCACCTGCGACACGATCAGGCCGCCGGCGATCGCGATCCCGAGCGGCTGGCGCAGCTCGGAGCCCGCGCCGGAGCCGACGATCAGCGGCACCGCGCCGAGCAGTGCGGCGAGCGTCGTCATCAGGATCGGCCGGAAGCGCAGCAGGCAGGCCTGATAGATCGCCTCGCGCGGCGGCTTGCCTTCGACGCGTTCGGCCTCGAGCGCGAAGTCGATCATCATGATCGCGTTCTTCTTCACGATGCCGATCAGCAGCACGATGCCGATGATCCCGATGATGTCGAGGTCGTGCCCGGTGATCATCAGCGCGAGCAGCGCGCCGACGCCGGCCGACGGCAGCGTCGACAGGATCGTGATCGGGTGGATGTAGCTCTCGTACAGCACGCCGAGCACGATGTACATCGTGACGATCGCCGCGAGGATCAGGAACAGCTGGTTCGACAGCGACGCCTGGAACGCGAGCGCCGCGCCCTGGAAGCGCGTCTGGAACGAGCCGGGCAGCCCGATGTCCTTCTCGGCGGCCTCGATCGCCTTGACGGCCTCGCCGAGCGATGCGCCCGGTGCGAGGTTGAACGAGATCGTCGTCGACGGGAACTGCGACAGGTGCGCGACCAGCAGCGGCGACGGCCGCTCGTGGAACGACGCGATCGACGTCAGCGGCACCTGGCCGCCGCCGGCCGACGGCAGGTAGATGTCGTTCAGCGATTGCGCGTAGTGCTGCTCCTTCGGCTCCGATTCGAGAATCACGCGGTACTGGTTCGACTGCGTGAAGATGGTCGACACGATGCGCTGGCCGAACGCGTCGTACAGCGCGTTGTCGACGGTCGCCGGCGTGATGCCGAAACGCGCGGCGCTCGCGCGGTCGATCTCGATGTACACCGACTGGCCGTTGCTCTGCAGGTCGGTCGCGACGTCGGCGAGCGACGGCTCCTGCTGCAGCCGCGCGACGAGTTTCGGCACCCAGGTCGCGAACTCTTCCGAGTTCGGGCTCGTCAGCATGAACTGGTACTGCGTCGGGCTGACCGTCGAGTCGATCGTCAGATCCTGCACCGGCTGCATGAACAGCGAAATGCCGGTGATGTTCGACACGCGCTGCTGCAGGTCGCGGATGATCTGCGCGGCGGTTTCGGTGCGTTCGTCGCGCGCCTTCAGGTTGATCAGCATCCGGCCGCTGTTCAGCGTGATGTTGCTGCCGTCGACGCCGATGAACGACGTGAGGCTGTCGACGTTCGGGTCCTTCAGGATCGCGGCCGCGAGCGTCTGCTGGCGTTCGGCCATCGCGCCGTACGAGATCGACTGCGGCGCCTGCGTGATCGCCTGGATCACGCCGGTGTCCTGCGCGGGGAAGAAGCCCTTCGGCACGTAGACATAGAGCAGGGCGGTCAGCCCGAGCGTCAGCAGCGCGACGACGAGCGTCGAGCGCTGGCGGTTCAGCACCCATTCGAGCGCGACCGCGTAGCGCGCGATCACCCAGTCGATCGCGCGGTGCACGCGCGCCTCGAAGCGGTGGCTCTCGGGCGGCGGCGAGTGGCGCAGCAGCTTCGCGCACAGCATCGGCACGAGCGTGAGCGATACGATCGCCGAGATCACGATCGTCACCGCGAGCGTGATCGCGAATTCATGGAAGAGGCGCCCGACCACGTCGCCCATGAACAGCAGCGGGATCAGCACCGCGATCAGCGACACCGTCAGCGAGATGATCGTGAAGCCGATCTGCCGCGAGCCCTTCAGCGCGGCCTCGAGCCCCGATTCGCCTTCCTCGACGTAGCGCGCGATGTTCTCGATCATCACGATCGCGTCGTCGACGACGAAACCGGTCGCGATGGTGAGCGCCATCAGCGACAGGTTGTTCAGCGAGAAGCCGGCCATGTACATCACCGCGAGCGTGCCGATCAGCGACAGCGGCACCGACAGGCTCGGGATGATCGTCGCGTAGACGTTCGCGAGGAACAGGTACATCACCAGCACGACGAGCGCGACCGCGAGCAGCAGCTCGAACTGCACGTCGCGCACGGCCGCGCGGATCATCGTCGTGCGGTCGGTGACGATCTCGACGTCGAGCGCGGCCGGCAGCGTTTCCTGCAGCTTCGGCAACTGCGCCTTGATCGCGTCGACGGTCGCGATCACGTTCGCGCCCGGCTGACGCTGCACGTTCAGGATGATCGCCGGGTCCGAATTCACCCACGCGCCGAGCTTGGTGTTCTCCGAGCCGGCGACGACCGTCGCGACGTCGGTCAGCATCACCGGGCGGCCGTTCTTGTACGCGACGACCGCGCTGTTGTACTGGTCGGCGCTCGTCAGCTGGTCGTTCGCGTTGATCGTGTACGCACGCGTCGGACCGTCGAAGTTGCCCTTCGGCGTGTTGACGTTCAGGTTCGAGATCGTCGTGCGCAGGTCATCGAGGTTCATCCCGTACTTCGCGAGCGCGGTGGGGTTCGCCTGGATTCGCACCGCCGGGCGGTTGCCGCCCGACAGGCTGACGAGGCCGACACCCGCGATCTGCGAGATCTTCATCGCGAGGCGCGTGTCGGCGAGATCCTGCACCTGCGTGAGCGGCAGCGTCTTCGACTTGACGGCGAGCGTCAGCACCGGCGCATCGGCCGGGTTCACCTTCGCGTAGATCGGCGGAGCGGGCAGGTCGGACGGCAGCAGGTTGCCGGCCGCGTTGATCGCGGCCTGCACCTCCTGTTCGGCGATGTCGAGCGGCAGGTCGAGCGAGAACTGCAGCGTGATCACCGACGCGCCGGCCGAGCTTTGCGACGACATCTGGTTCAGCGACGGCATCTGCCCGAACTGGCGTTCGAGCGGCGCGGTGACCGACGACGTCATCACTTCCGGGCTCGCGCCCGGGTAGAAGGTCTGGACCTGGATCGTCGGGTAGTCGACCTCGGGCAGCGCGGCGAGCGGCAGGAAGCGCAGCGCGACGAGGCCGGCCAGCATGATCGCCGCCATCAGGAGAGCGGTACCGACCGGCCGGAGAATGAAGAGGCGGGATGGATTCATCGAGCGGCCCGCGCGTTACTGGGCCGCGGGGGCCGCGGCTTGCGACGCGCCGTGCCGGTGTCCGCCGCGATGGCCGCCGGCACCGGACGCAGCCGATGCACCCGATGCGGCCCCTGCGCCGCGCGCGCCCGATGCGCCCTTCGGCTTGTCGGCCGGAATCGAGATCTTCGAGCCTTCGCGCAGACGGTCCGAGCCGTCGGTCACCACGCGCTCGCCGAGCGTCACGCCGCTGACGATGCTCGTGCGTTCGCCGTCGACCGGGCCGACCGTGACCTTGCGCACCGTCACCGTGTTGTCGGGTTTCACGACATAGACGAACTGGCCGATCGACCCCGTCAGCACGGCGGAGGTCGGCACGATCGTCGCGTTGCGCATCACGTCGACGAGCAGCCGCGTGTTCACGAACTGATTCGGGAACAGCATGCCTTCCTTGTTATCGAAGTTCGCGCGCAGCTTGACCGTGCCGGTGCTCGTGTCGATCTGGTTGTCGAGCGTCGCGAGCGAGCCCGTTTCGAGCGGCACGGTGTTGTTGCGGTTGTAGGCGGTGACCGACAGCTTCTGGCCGGCGTTCACCTGCTTGAGGATCTGCGGCAGGTTGTCTTCCGACGTCGTGAAGATCACGCTCATCGGCTGCAACTGCGTGATCACGACGATGCCGTTGGTGTCGCCCGGCGTCACGTAGTTGCCGGGGTCGACCTGGCGCAGGCCGACGCGGCCGGAGACCGGCGCCGTGATGCGCGCATAGGTGAGATTGAGTTTCGCGGAATCGATCGCGGCCTGGTCGGTCTTCACCGCGCCTTCGTATTGCTTGACGAGCGATGCCTGCGTATCGACGGTTTGCGACGCGATCGAGTCCTGCGACAGCAGCGTCTGGTAGCGCTTCAGGTCGAGGCGGGCCGTCGCGAGCAGCGCCGCGTCGCGCGCATGCGTGCCTTCGGCGTTCTCGAGCGCGACCTGGTACGGGCGCGGGTCGATCTGCGCGAGCACGTCGCCTTTCTTGACGATCTGGCCTTCCTGGAACGACACCGACTGCAGGTAGCCCGACAACTGCGTCTTGACCGTCACGTTCGCGAGCGGCGTGACGGTGCCGAGCGCGGACAGCACGATCGGCATCTCGCCCTGCGTCACGGGGGCGACCTGCACCGGCTGCGGAACGTTCGCCATTGCAGCGGGGCCGCCGCGGCCGCGATGGCTGCCTGCGGCCGCGCTGGCGCCCGCGCCTTGCGCCGAACTGCCTGTCGCGGGCGTGCGGTTCCACGGATGCCACCACAGCAGGCCGCCGATGACGACGACCGCGACGGTGCCGATCAGCAGCGTGCGGCGCGGGCGCCGTGCAGCGGCGGGCGCGGAGTCTTTCGAAGGGGGCGTGGGCTTTTGTTCGTTATCCATCGTGTTCTGTCAGGAAGACGGCGCGGCGGGCCGGAAAATCGGACTGCTGGGCTGCGCGTGGGCGTGCGGGTGACGGGACGGGGCGGCCCGGCTCGGTCCGGGGCCCCGCCGATCCGCGGGAAAAGAGCGGTGCGCACCGCGAATGCGGCGCGACGATGGGCATGATCCTACGTGCCGTCCCCGTTACAGTCCAGCGGTCTATCTTTCAACGGGTTACGGTCGTTACAGAACGCGACACGGCGATGACGAAACGATTACACGCCGACGCGCCGGGCCGGCGCGCCGCCGATTTCGCGGGTGATTTTCGCGATGCATTCCTGCAGCGCCGGCACCACCTGTTCCCGCAGCCATTCGGGCGGACACTGGTGCGCCGCGCCGCCGCAATTCACTGAATAGCGTTGACCGGACGGGCCGACGAACCCGGCGGCGACCGCATTCAGGCCCTCGCGCCATTCGCCGATCGCGATCGCGTGGCCGTCGCGCATCGCTTCGTCGAGCGCGGGCGTGAGGCGAGCGGACACGTGCGGCCAGTCGTCGCCGGCCGTGGTGCGCAGCGACTCGAGCAGTTGCCGCCGCTCGTCGTCCTCGAGCGCGGCGAGGTACGCGCGCCCCACCGCCGTACGCGCGATGTCCATCCGCGAGCCGATCTCGAGGCGCGTGACGAGCACGGCCGAGCGTGGGCGGATCACGTCGATCGCGACCATGTCGAGCCGGTCGCGCACCGCGAGGTGCACGGACAGCGACGTGCGTTCGGCCAGTTCGATCATGAACGGCCGCGAACGCGCGCGGATGTCGAAGTTGCGCAGGAAGCCGTGGCTCAGTTCGAGCACCGACGCGGTCAGCACGAAGCGCTCGCTGTCGGGCAACTGGAACAGGAAGCCGGCGCTGACGAGCGTCGCGGTGATGCGCGAGACGGTCGGCTTCGGGATGCCGGTCAATTCGGTCAGTTCGCGATTGCTGACGGGGGCGTCGGCAGCCGCGATGCGGCGCAGCACGGCGAGGCCGCGGGCGAGGGCGGTGATCTCGTCGGGCGACGATTCACGGTCCCGCGACGCGGGAGAGGTTACAGTTGTCGACACGAGGGATTCTCTCTAATTCCGAAACTCGATTTCAATTTTGTTGGTATTGTAGGACTATTGTCAAAGGATGCATGTTCCGCGGGTGAACCGGTCATTCGATGCGATTTTACGGGTTCACCCTTGGTTTATTAGGAAAACGCTCAAATGAGCGTTGCTGGAAAGTGCATGAACCGGTGCAAATACCGCTTGACTTGTCGGGCGGAAACGGAAAGAATGTCTCACGTTTTCGAAACATCGTTTCAAGAGTTTAACCGGCAACGATGTTTCGCGCAGTCTCTCAGGTTCTAGCACGGCCCTCGGAATGGCTAGAACTTTTTTAGCGCCACGGTCTCCGTGGCGCTTTTTTTTGCCTGTCGTTCCGACCGTCCGTCCGGACGCGTCAGGCCCGTATTATCCCCCGATCGCCGCAAACGTCTGTCCAGGGCTGCTTCGCGCCTGCTTGCAGGTGCGTTGTGCGCCGCTCTCACGATCCCCGCACGCAAAAAAAAGCGCGACGCCCGCAGTGGGCATCGCGCGTGAAACGGCGTGGAGCGCCGACGAATGAACGGTGATGAAGAAACGACGCCTGGTCGGAGGCGCCCGGTCAAGGGAGCAACGCCTCCGCCTCGCGTGGGAATCAGCCCTTCGCGAGCTTGATGCTGGTCTGCTCGGCCGTCAGGTAGCCGACGCTGGCGCCGAAGCGATCCTTGTAGTTCGCGCGCACGAGCGGGTCGAGCGTCGGCTTGACCTTGTCGTGCAGCGGCGATTCCCAGTCGCCCGCATGCTGGAAGTTGCTCATGATGTAGGTCCAGCCGTTGATCTCGTCGACCGCGTGCAGGCCCGTCGATTCGGCGCCGGCCGGGCACGACAGCACGCGCGAGAGCGATTTCGTGTCGACGTTGTAGGCCCACAGGAAGTTGTTCACGTGCATGCCCGAGTCTTCGCCGATGAAGAGGGTGCGCAGCTTTTCGGAGAACTTCAGGTTGTCCGGGTTCGCGATCTTGTCCGGGTTCGCGAGGTTGCCGAGCGCGTCGGCCGCGGCGAGATCCTCGCCGACCAGCGCGGCCGGCGCACCCATGTCGACCGGCACCCATTCGCTGTCGATCGCGCCACCCGTCGTGTCGCGCTGGCCGGCCTTCAGGTTCAGCGCGTAGACGGCGCCCGCGGCGATCTTCTTGTCGACCGCGACGTCGCGCGACACCGCGTTGCCCTTGACCATCGACGTTTCGATCCGCGACATCGCCGTGTAGACGATCTTGTCCTTCGCGTTCACGGTCGTGCCTTCGAGCTTCGTGAACGCCATGCTGCCGCCGAGCAGCGCCGCGTAGCGGTGCGTCTCGAGGAACGCGGCCGCTTTCTCCATCCCCGGCTTCACGCGCATCCAGTTGAACTTGCCGCCGAAGTGGATCTTCGTGTAGCTCGCATCGTTCGGATCGGTCGTCACCAGGTCCATGATGTCCGACGCCTTCAGCGTGTTCGCGAGCGTCTCGATCTCGCTGCTGGTCGCGTGGCCGATCTTGATCCACGTCAGCGTCGCGGTGCCGGCGCCGGCGGACGACGTCTGCGTCCACTTCGCGACGTACAGCGTGCCGGCCGACAGGTCGGCCGCCTTGTCGGCGACGAACATGAACAGGCCGCCGTTGGTGGCGTCGTCGCCCATCATCACGGTGCGCTGGTCCGGCATGACCTGGATCAGCTCGTGCGAGATGCGGCCGAGGCAGTAGTGCTTCTTCACGGTGCCGGTGCCGTCCGGATTCACGGTGATCTCGGGCAGGTGGCCGTAGTGGTAGGGGTTCGCCTTCGTCTCGTCGCCGAACGTGTTCTTGCTGAACGCCTTGAACTGCGCATCGGTCGCGGCCTTCGTCGCGTCCGGCTCGTATTCCTCGCTCGACAGGTGCGTGCCCCACGGCGACAGGCTCGCGCCGCAGGTGATCCACAGGCCGTGCGCCTTCGACGTGTCGACGTTGTGGTACTTCACGACCTTCAGCGCGCCGGTGGCCGGGTCCTGGTCGAGCGTGAGCACGGCGATCGGCGACGGCAGCTGGCCGTACTGCGACGCGCTCGCCTGGTCGCGCGTCGTGTATTCGAACTGCACGACCGCGAACACCGTGTTGCCCTTCACGCCGGGGACGTTCGCGTTCTTCAGCGTCAGCAGCGAGCTGCCGTCCGGGCAGTCGGAATAGAACTGGCGTTCCTTGCCGGCGACCGAGCGATCGATGATCGGCTGGTTGTTGATGTCGTAGTAGCCGCCCGCGAGCGTCGTGCCGCCGTTGCCGTCCGGCACCATGTCGCCCGTCACGAAGAACGGCTTGTACGCGAGCTTGAAGTTGCGCGACGAGCCGTCCGAGAACGACACCGACAGCGTCGAGCCGACCGTCGTCGTGGCCATCGCGGCCGCGTTGTCGAGCGTCGGCGCGGTCATCGCCGAGAATGCCGCCGACGTATAGGCAGCGGCGACCGGCGCCGGCGTGGACGCGGGATCGTCGTCGCCGCCGCAACCCGTCAGCAGGGCCGGCAGCGCGAGGCCGGAAAGGGGCAGCATCGGCGCGCCGGCGAGGATCTTCAGGGCCTGACGACGGGAAGCATTGGGCAACGCGGGCATGTGGAGTCCAGTTTCGGTTGTTGGAAGAATGGCCTTCGCGAAGCGGGCGAGCGGCAAGCTTCGCGAAGGCATATTGAAAACTGGACGGAAGTGTAAGGACGCTAGATGAAAGTTTTTTGAATCGAAAACGTAATGAGGCGTCGGGCGTCCGTCAGGTGAGCTGGCGGACGCCGATCGCAAGCGTTTGCGCTCAATCGCGCTCGGGCGTGGCCGAGATGCGGTGGATCGACAGGTCGGCGCCGTCGAATTCGGCTTCGCGATCGAGACGCAGGCCGACGGTCGCCTTCAGCGCGCCGTAGACGAGCGTGCCGCCCGCGGTCGCGATCGCGATGCCGCCGAGCGTGCCGACGAGCTGCGACAGGAACGACACGCCGCCGAGGCCGCCGAGCGCCGGCAGCCCGAACACGCCGGCCGCGAGGCCGCCGAGTGCGCCGCACATCCCGTGCAGCGGCCACACGCCGAGCACGTCGTCGATGCGCCAGCGGTTCTGCACGCAGGTGAACATCGCGACGAACAGCGCACCGGCCGCGGCGCCCGTGACGAGCGCGCCGATCGGGTGCATCACGTCGGAGCCCGCGCATACCGCGACGAGGCCCGCGAGCGGCCCGTTGTACGTGAAGCCCGGGTCGTTGCGGCCGGCCATCCACGCGGCGAGCGTGCCGCCGACCATCGCCATCAGCGAGTTCACCGCGACGAGGCCGCTGATCTTGTCGAGCGTCTGCGCGCTCATCACGTTGAAGCCGAACCAGCCGACCGCGAGCACCCACGCGCCGAGCGCGAGGAACGGGATGTTCGACGGCGGGTGCGCGGCAATCCGGCCGTCCTTCGCATAGCGGCCGTGGCGCGCGCCGAGCAGCAGCACGGCCGGCAGCGCGACCCAGCCGCCGAACGCGTGCACGACCACCGAGCCCGCGAAGTCGTGGAACGGCGCGCCGAACGCGTGCGCGAGCCAGGCCTGCACGCCGAAGCGCTCGTTCCAGGCGATCCCTTCGAAGAACGGATAGATGAAGCCGACGATGATCAGCGTCGCGACGAGTTGCGGGTTGAACTTCGCGCGCTCCGCGATGCCGCCCGACACGATCGCCGGGATCGCCGCCGCGAACGTCAGCAGGAAAAAGAAGCGGACGAGCGCGTAGCCGTTGTGCTGCGACAGCGTGCCGATGTCGTCGAAGAATTCGACGCCGTACGCGATCGTGTAGCCGATGAAGAAGTACGCGAGCGTCGACACCGAGAAGTCGACCAGGATCTTCACGAGCGCGTTGACCTGGTTCTTCTTGCGGACCGTGCCGAGTTCGAGAAACGCGAAGCCCGCGTGCATCGCGAGCACCATGACGGCGCCGATCAACAGGAACAGTGTGTCGACGCCGGATTTCAGACCATCCATGCCGTGGCTTCCTTGCGCAAAAAACGGGCAAGGAATGCAAATATCGAGCCAACCTGGTGAACGATTGCGTGGAATTGGTGCCTGGATGCCGCGCCATGCGGCATTCCGGTGAATCGTGCACGGGATCGAAGCGTGATCGACGCCGCTCGAGGGGCGCGTCGATTGCACGTAGCTGGTGCGAGACGTGCTGAACTGGTGCGTACGATGAACGAGGCGGTGCGCGGCGATGCGGTATCACGCACCGATCTGGCGCGTCAGTGGCGTGCGAACAGCGCGGGCGGCCGGCGCAGCCGCAGCGCGCAGGCCGACCAGTAGGCGGCGACGGTCGCCAGCCCGAGCGCGGCGAAGGCAAGCGCCGCGAAGCCCGCGAGGGACTGGCCGTCGGCGTCGGCGCCGAGGATGCCTTGCGCGACGATCAGTGCCGCGGTCCAGAACCCGATCACGGCCTGCGTGAGCAAGCGCGCGCAGGCGATGCGGCGCGGACGCCCGGATTCGGCGAGGCGGCGCGCCGACGGCGCACGCAGGCACAGGAAGAGGGTGGCGGCGAGCAGCGCGGCCAGGGCGATGAGCCAGTCGACGAGGAAAGCCATAACGAGGAAAAGGGGGACACGTACGAAGCGGATTGAAGCGTGCCCACTTTAGAGGCGTGGCGCGTGCGATTGAATCAGACGAATCCGAAATTGAAAGGCATTTTTAATGACGGGTCGTTATTTGGCCTGTTCCACAGGCGGTATCATCGACACCGGTCCAACCACGAGGTCGCGCCACGCGCGGCCGGAGATTGCTGATGAACATGAAGACATCGCGGGCGCGTCGTGTGCCCGGGTCCGTGCTGGCGGCCGTGGCCGCCGGTGCGCTGCTGTTGCTCGCGGGCTGCGAGAAGTCCGGCACGCCGGCCGCGCAACCCGATACGGCCGCGAGCGCGGCCGCCGATGCCGCGAACAATGCGGCCAAGGCGCTCGACCAGGTGGCGAGCACCGTCAATCAACAGATTAACGCGGCGAAGGCCGGCATCGCGTCCGCGGCGTCGGCCGTGCCGCCGCTGTCCGCGAGCGGCCTCGCATCGGCCGCGCAGGCGCAGATCGACGCGGCGGCGTCCGCGGTCGTCGCGCATGCGGCTTCCGAAGCGGGCGCGAAGATCGCCGAAGCCGGCAAGAAACTCCAGCAGTGGAGCCAGCAGAACGCCGCGGGGGCGAAATCCGCGAGCGGCGAATGACGCGGGCTTGCACGATTCGCAAAATGTAATTATGATGGTTACACAAGTCGCCGGTTGCGGGTCGGGCCGGCGTCGCCGAGTGAGTCAGGAATGAATACCAGCAGCCGGTTCGCGTTTGCCGTTCACGTGCTTGCCTTGCTGTCGATGCAGGAAGGCGTGCCGTTGTCGTCCGACATCATCGCGGGCAGCGTGAATACGAATCCGGCGCTGATTCGCCGGTTGCTGTCGATGCTGGCGGCCGCGGGCCTGACCACGTCGCAGCTCGGCGCGGGCGGCGGTGCGCTGCTGGCGCGCGAGCCCGGTGAGATCACGCTGCTCGACGTGTATCGCGCGGTCGACGATGCGCAACTGTTCGCGCTGCACCGCGAGGCGCCGAATCCGGCGTGTCTCGTCGGGCGGCACATCCAGGGCGTGCTGACCGGCTATATCGGCGACGCGCAGCGCGCAATGGAGGCTTCGCTCGCCACGCGCACGCTGGTCGACGTGACGGCCGACATGCTGGATCGGGAGCAGCGCACGCAACGGGCGGCGCGCGCCGGGGGGTGACCGACGGCGGGCAGGGCAGGAAGCCGGACGGCGCGTACGCGCGGCGATCGGCGCAACGGGGGCTTCGCCCCGTTTTTTTCGGTCTTATGTGTAATTAACTGTGTTACATATTTTCATTACTGGAGAATCGATATGACGCAACGTTCGTTGAATATCGCGCTGTTCGGCGCCACCGGCACGATCGGCTCGCGCATCGCGGCGGAAGCCGTGCGACGCGGCCACCGCGTCACGGCGCTGTCGCGCCATCCGGGCGCGTCCGGCGACGGCATCACCGCGAAGGCGGCCGACCTGTTCGACGCGGCCAGCATCGCCGCCGCGCTGCCGGGCCATGACGTCGTCGCAAGCGCGTACGGCCCGAAGCAGGAAGATGCGGCGCAGGTCGTCGCGGCCGCGAAGGCGCTGGTCGCCGGCACGCGCCAGGCCGGCCTGAAGCGGCTCGTCGTGGTAGGCGGCGCCGGTTCGCTCGAAGTCGCGCCGGGCAAGCAACTCGTCGACACCGAAGGTTTTCCGGACGCGTACAAGCCGCAGGCGCTCGCGCACCGCGATGCATTCGACTACCTGAAGACGGTCACCGATCTCGACTGGACCTTCTTCGCGCCGGCCGCGCTGATCGCGCCGGGCGAGCGCACGGGCACGTTCCGCACCGGCGTCGGCAAGCTGATCGTGGACGCGCAGGGCAACAGCAAGATCTCGGCGGAAGACTACGCGGTCGCGTTCGTCGACGCGCTCGAGCAGGACAGCTTCGTGCGCGAAATCGCGACGGTCGCGTATTGATCGGCGTGGCGGCCGGCGGCGTGTGAGCGCCGGCCCGGGCGCGGCGTGCAAGCCGCGACGCGCGACGATGTCAGGCGACGCCACCCCTCGCGGGTGGCGTCGCCTGTTTCATTTGGGGCGGCGAGCGCGTGGCGGATCGGTATTTACACCGGTCGACGTGCCGAGACACTTTTCATATTGTTCCCCGTTGGGCAGGATGAATAGAATAAATTTCTATCGACGAGGGAATGGAGAAATGGACGCCATCGATCGCAAGCTGCTGGAGCTGCTGCAGGCGGATGCCACGCTGCCGATCGCGGAGCTGGCGCAGCGCGTGAACCTGTCGCAGACGCCGTGCTGGAAGCGCGTGCAGCGGCTGAAGGAAACCGGCGCGATTCGCGCGCAGGTCGCGCTGTGCGATCCGCGCAAGCTCGGGGTCGGCACGACCGTGTTCGTCGCGATCCGCACGAACCAGCACACCGAGGAATGGGCGCAGCGTTTCACGCAGGCGGTGCGCGACATGCCGGAAGTGGTCGAGGTGTACCGGATGAGCGGCGAGACCGATTACCTGCTGCGCGTGGTGGTGGCCGGCATCGACGATTACGACCGCGTCTACAAGCAACTGATTCGCACGGTGCCGCTGTTCGACGTCAGTTCGTCGTTCGCGATGGAGCAGATCAAGTATTCGACCGCGCTGCCCGTGCGCGATCTGGCCGAGCCGGCCTGACGGGCTTGCCGCCGCGTCGGCCGCGCGGCTTCAGCGGCCGCGCGCCAGCGCGCGTGCGCGCTCGTCGGCCAGCGCGTCGCGGCGCACGAAATCCGCGACGAACGGGCTGGCCGGATGATGGTGCAGCGCATACGGCGTGTCCCATTGCGCGAGCCGGCCGTCCTTCATCACGCCGATCCGGTCGGCGATCGCGAACGCTTCCGCCTGATTGTGCGTGACGAGGATCGCGGTGTGGCCCGTGTGCTTCAGGATGTCGCGCAGCTCGAACGCGAGCCGCTCGCGCGTATCGACGTCGAGATTCGAGAACGGCTCGTCGAGCAGCAGCAATTCCGGCGACGGTGCAAGGGCGCGTGCGAGGGCGACGCGCTGCTGCTGGCCGCCCGACAGTTCGTGCGGATACGCGTCGCCGGAATCGGCTAGGCCGACGAGGTCGAGCATCTCCGCGATGCGCAGGCGCCGTTCGGCCTTCGGCATGCGCCGCAGGCCGAACGCGACGTTGTCGGCCGCGCTCAGGTGCGGAAACAGCGCGTAATCCTGGAACATCATGCCGATGCGCCGCCGCTCGGGCGGCACGTCGAGCGACGGCGCCGCGACCGGCGTGCCGTCCAGCACGATGCGCCCCATGCGCACGGGTTCGAAGCCGGCGATCGCGCGCAGCACGGTGGTCTTGCCGCAGCCGGACGCGCCGAGCAGGCAGCCGATGTCGCCGCGCGGCAGCGCGAGGCTCAGGCCGTCGACCACGGTGCGGCGGCCGTGCGGCGTGTCGTAGGCGACGCAGAGGTCGTCGAGTTCGAGCAGGTTCACGGTGTCAGGCTCCGATCTTGTGGCGGGTGCGGGCGAGCAGGATCACGGGCACGAGCCCGGCCAGCACGATCGCGAGCGCGGCGACCGCGCCTTCTTCATAGGTGCCGCGCGCGGCTTCCGCATACAGCCAGGTCGCGAGCGTGTCGAAATTCAACGGACGCAGCAGCAGCGTGGCCGGCAGCTCCTTCATCGCGTCGACGAACACCAGCAGCGCGCTCGTCGTGAGCGCGGGCCGCAACAGCGGCAGGTGGATGCGGCGCAACGTGCCGCCGGCCGTCTCGCCGAGCGAGCGCGCGGCCTGTTCGAGCGACGGCGGAATGCGCGCGAGGCCGGCCTCGATGCCGCCGGCCGGGATCGCGAGAAAACGCACGGTATAGGCGATCACGAGCGCGGTCGCCGAACCCATCAGCAGCAGCCCGTCGCGGCCGAGCGCCGCGCCGAACAGCCGGTCGGCCGCCGCGAACGGAATCAGCAGGCCGATCGCGAGTACGGTGCCTGGCACCGCGTAGCCGAGGCTCGCGATCCGCGCGCACAGGCGGGCAGGGCCCGCACCGGCGCTGTCGCGCTGCGCGCGGGCGGCCCACGCGACGACGAGTCCGCACGCGAGCGTCGCGACGGTGGCGGCGGTCGCGATCGTCAGCGTGTTCGCGAGCCCCGTCATCAATTGCGCGGAGATGCCGCCGACGAGGTGCAGCCGCTTGGCCGTTTCGACCGTGAGGTACGCGGCCGGCGCGCCGAAGCCGAGCAGGACGGGTAGCCAGCCGAGCACGGCGGCGCCCAGCGCGGCCGCGCCGGTCAGGCGGCGCGGCGCGATCGGCCGCATGCGTCGGCCGTGCGCGTAGCGCTGGCGGCGGCGCCCATAGCGTTCGAGCGCGATCATGCCGACGACGATCGCGAGCATCGCCAGCGCGATCTGCGCGGCGCCGGCGAGATCGGAGCGCGTGATCCACGTCGTATAGACGGACACGGTCAGCGTCTGCACGCCGAGGAATTCCGACGCGCCGATATCGTTCAGCGTTTCGAGCAGCGCGAGGCTCACGCCGACCGCGATCGCCGGGCGGGCCAGCGGCACGACGACGCGCCAGAACGTCGCGAGGCGGCCCGCGCCGAGCGTGCGCGCGGCCTCGAGCAGGCTCGCGGACTGCGTGACGAACATCGCGCGCGTGCTCAGATAGACATACGGATACAGCACGAAGCCGAGCACGAAGATCGCGCCGGGCAGCGAACGCAGGTCGGGCAGACGGAACTGGCGCGGGCTGTCGAAGCCGAGCAGCCAGCGGATCGCGCCTTGCACGGGGCCGATCGGATGCAGCAGATCGAGATACGCGAACGCGACGATGTAGGTGGGCACCGCGAGCGGCAGCAGCAGTGCCCAGGTCAGGGTCCGGCGGCCGGGAAAATCGTAGGCGGTGACGAGCCATGCGCAGCCGGTGCCGACGATCGACACGATCGTGCCGACCCCGGCGAGCAGCAGCAGCGTATTGACGAGCGCCTGCGGCAGCACGAATTCCGCGAGATGCCGCCAGTGCGCGAGATCGGCGTCGAAGGCGGCGGCCACGAGCACCGCGAGCGGCGCCGCGACCGCCGCGGCGATCGTCAGCGCCGCGAGCAGCCACAGGCTGCCCGCGCGCGGCCGCAGGCGCAGGCCGCTCGGCTCGCGGCAGGCGCGGGCGGGCGATGCGTCAGTTGTCAAAGCCGACCTTGTCGACGAGCTGGCTCGCCTGCTTGCGATGCTTCGCGATGTCCGCCAGCGGCAGCGGATCGACTTTCAGCGTGCCGAAGCTGGCGATCACCGGGTCGAGCTTCACGTTCGCGCGCACCGGGTATTCGTAGTTCGCCTGCGCATACAGCGCCTGCGCTTCCGGCGACACGAGATATTCGAGCAGTTTCACCGCGTTGGCCTTGTGCGGCGCGTGCTTCGCGACCGTCGCGCCGCTGATGTTCACGTGCGTGCCGCCGCTCTTCGCGTTCGCGAAGGTCGGCCGCACGACCTTGATCGCGTCGCCCCATTTGCGCGCATCGCTGCCCGGTTCGGCGTTTTTCATGTGGCCGACGTAGTAAGCGTTCGCGAGGCCGACGTCGCAGATGCCGCCGAGGATGTCGCGCGCGACGTCGCGGTCGCCGCCGGTCGCCTTGCGTGCGAGGTTCGCCTTCACGCCGCGCAGCCATGTCTCGGTCGCGGCCTCGCCGTCGTGCGCGATCATCGCCGCGACGAGCGCGGTGTTGTACGGATGCTGGCCCGAGCGGATGCAGACCTTGCCCTTCCATTTCGGATCGGCGAGATCTTCGTAGCGGAACGCATCGACCTTCAGGTCCTTTTCGACGTACAGCACGCGATCGCGCAGCGACAGCGCGTACCAGTCGCCGTTCGTGGCGCGCAGGTTCGCGGGAATCGCGTCGTCGAGCACCTTCGAGCGCACCGGCTGCGTGACGCCGCCGTCGACGAGGTCGAGCAGGTTGCCGACGTCGACCGTCATCAGCACGTCGGCCGGCGACTGCGCGCCTTCCGCCTTCACGCGCTCGAGCAGGCCGTCCTTCACGAACACCGTGTTGACCTTGACGCCGCTCTGCTTCGTGAACGCGTCGATGAGCGGCTGGATCAGCTTCGGCTCGCGGGTGGTGTACAGGCTCACTTCCTCGGCCGCGTGGGCAAGCGGCGCGAAGGCTGCTGCGGCGGCGGCGAGGGCGCCGGCGAGCGGCAGCAGGCGGGTGCGCGGATTCGACATGAAGACTCCGGTGCGGCAGGTGGACGAGGGAGCGTTCCGGGGCGCGCCTGCCGCCCGAGCGACCCGAAACATTACAAAATGAAAGACTTTGGATTCTAGATCGAAATGGGAACGATTAACAATCGAAAGCTGACGGAAAGCGGAGGAGAAGCCGGGGCCGGAGGGCGGCGAACGGGGCGGTGCAGTGTGGGCGCAAGCGCGTAGAATGCCCGCTTCGACGAATTTGACGGAGCCGCACCGACCATGAACGATCAGCGCAAGAAGAACCCTGTCCGCAACGTGAGCATCCTGATCGTCGTGGCCGTGCTGCTCGTGATCGGGACGATCCTGTACAACGCGATTTCGCAGAAGCACGCGTACGACGAGGCCCATCCGGCCGAGGCCGCGAGCGCGGCGTCGCACTGACGCGCCGCTACGCGGCCTGATCGGGTCGCGTGCGGGGCATGCCACGGGAGTCGATCCGCGGCGTCCGGCGCGACGGGCGCCGCGCGGAACCGGGACATCGGAAGGCGCGTCGGAACCGGCGCGCCGCACCGGCCAGTCCGCCGTGCGTCAACGTGACGCAGGTGCGAATTTCGGGCGAATCCGTGCGTAGAACACGGCCGCGAGCAGCGCGAGCCATGCCGCGCCGACATACAGCGCCACGCGCGTATCCTCGAACCAGCCGAGCATCACGATCACGAAGCCCATGAAGGCGATCGTCAGCGCGGGCGCGACGGGCCACAGCGGCACCTTGAACTTCAGCGCGGCGACTTCGGCACTCGACAGGCGGCGACGCATCGCCACCTGCGACAGCAGGATCATCAGCCACACCCACACGGTCGCGAACGTCGCGATCGCGGCGACCACCAGGAACACGTCCTTCGGCATCAGGTAGTTGAGCAGCACGCCCACCAGCAGCGCGCCGGCCATCACGAGCACCGTGACCCACGGCACGCCGTGGCGCGATGTCGTCATCAGCACGCGCGGCGCCTGACCCTGCCGCGCCATCCCGAACATCATCCGGCCCGCGCCGAAGATGTCGCTGTTGATCGCCGAGATCGCCGCGCTGATCACGACGAGGTTCAGGATCGTCGCGGCCGATTTCACGCCGAGCGCCGAGAAGATCTGCACGAACGGGCTGCCGTCGCTGCCGACACCCGTCCACGGGCTGATCGACATCAGCACCACCATCGTCAGCACGTAGAACAGCAGGATGCGTGCGGGCACCGCGTTGATCGCGCGCGGAATCACGCGTTCCGGGTCCTTCGCCTCACCGGCGCTCATCCCGATCACCTCGATCCCGCCGTACGCGAAGATCACCACCGACAGCGACGCGATCAGCCCGCCGATGCCGTTCGGCAAGAAGCCGCCGTGGTTCCACAGGTTCGCGAACGTCGGCAAGTCGGCCGAATGACCGAAGTGCATGCCGGTCAGCAGGATCGCGACGCCGCCGCCGATCATTGCGACGATCGCGCCGACCTTGATGATCGACAGCCAGAATTCGAGCTCGCCGAACACTTTCACGTGGCACAGGTTCAGCCCGCAGATGATCGCGACGACGCCGAGCACCCAGATCCATTGCGGGACGTCCGGAAACCAGAAGCCCATGTAGATGCCGAACGCGGTGATGTCCGCGATCGCGACGATCACCATTTCGAGCGTGTAGGTCCAGCCGGTGACGAAGCCCGCGAAGGGGCCGAGGTTCTCGGTCGCGTAGTGGCCGAACGAGCCGGCGACGGGTTCGCGCACGGCCATCTCGCCGAGCGCGCGCATCACCATGTAGACGGCCGCGCCGCCCAGGATGTACGCGAGGATCACGGCCGGGCCGGCAAGCTGGATCGCGGACGCGGAGCCGTAGAACAGGCCCGTACCGATCGCCGAGCCCAGCGCGAGAAAGCGGATGTGCCGCGCGCTCAGGTGGCGCTGCAAGTTTTTCATCGAGTCTCCGATATCGTTATGCGACGAACCTGGCGAGCGGGGCCGGTTCGAGTGCGCCAAGTTGTCTATACAACTTGAATGTGAACGAATGATAACAAGCCGGACCCGGTGACCGGAATCGGGTATTCCCTGACTGGCGCGGCGAGCGGAACGGGGCGTGGGGCGGTCGCGCGCTGAATGCGCGCGCCGCATGGAGCGGTGGAGCATGCTTCGGGGGATCGTTGAATCGAGGCGCGCCGGTGGCCGAGCCGCGTCGTGCGCGGGCCGGCCTGCCGGCGCGGACAGCCGGAGGTCAGGCCGGCAGGCGGATCACGCTCGCATCCTTGCGGATCAGCAGCGACGACGCGAGCATCTGTTTGCACTGGTGCGCGAGCACCTTCAGGTCGTGCGTGAGCTCGGCGCCGACTGCATCGGATTTTTCCGCGGACACGACCATCGCATCGAGATCGCGCGTGATCTGCTTCGACGCTTCGAGCTGGTCGGTGGGCGGCGGCTCGCCGGCCTCGGCCTTCTCGAGATTGTCGAGCACCGCGGCGAGGCCGCGCTGCAGCGCATCGTCGTGGACGAGGCCGCCGTCGGCCGCGCATGCGCTGCGGATCAGCGGCGCGGCGGCCGTGATCTGCGCGCCGAGCACGTGCGTCTGCACGAGCAGGTCGTTCAGTTCGGGCACGAAGCGCTGGTGCGCCTTCGGCTCGATCATCATCCGCTGGAACGCCTGCCCGAGGTTCGCGAACGCGATGTGCACGTCCTTGCGGGCGAGGCGGTAGCGGTAGTCGTCGTCGAGGCTGGCCGTCGGGGATTCGATCGCGGCGGCGACGCCCGCGACGACGGCGGCACCGTCGGCGGTCGGCACCGGCACCGGCGGCGACATGCCGCGCCCGGCACGCCACACGGCCTCGAAATACTTGCGGGTGGACGTCAACATGTCGGTGACGAGCTTGCCCATCAGCCGGTATTCCCAGTACGGGAACAGCCGGCTCGCGGCGATCGCGATCATGCAGCCGACCACCGTGTCGATCGCGCGTTCGCCGATGATCCGCATGCTGCCCGGCGCGAGCAGGTGGAACATCAGCAGCACGTATGACGACGTGAACACGACGCTCGCCGCATAGTTGAACAGCAGCAGGCTGTAGCTCATCACCATCGACCCGAACATGATCGCGATCAGCAGGTGCGTATCCTTGACCGTGTAGATCAGCGCGACGCTCGCCGCGCAGCCGATCAGCGTACCGACGATACGCGCCGCGTTGCGCTGCTTGGTCAGCGAATAGCCGGGCTTCAGGATGATGATGGTCGTCATCACGATCCAGTACGCGTTGGTGAGCGGCAGCAGCCGGCCGATCCAGAAGCCGACCGCCACTGCGATCGTCACGCGCAGTGCATGGCGAAAGCTCGGCGAGCGCATGTTCAGGTTCGAGAAGATCAGCAGCGGCGACATGCGGCGGCGCTGCAGGAAGCGCGTGAGCGCCTTGTCGATCTTCAGTTCGGTTTGCTGCGGATCGGCGTGGCCCGACAGGTTGCGGCGCATCCGGTCGATCAGGCGCGTCGCGCTCCAGATGCGCCGGAACGTCGCGACCACGGCCGCATAGGCTTCCGCGTGGGTGGCCGCGAAGTTTTTCTTGCGCATCAACTCGATCTCATACTCGATCGCGCGCAGCTCGGCCTTCACGCTGATGTGCGAATGCGGCGCGCGGTTTTCGAGCACCGCGAGGCCGACCTCCTCGAGATCGGCTGCGGCCTTGCGGATCAGGTCGCGATAGAAAATGATCAGGTCCGAGCCGCCGAACGTGTTGCGCACGAGCGGGTAGTCGGTGTGCGCGCCGACGAACAGCTCGTGCAGGTCGACGCTGTTGATGAACAGGTTGTACATCGTCGTGCGGCCGGGATCGAGCTTGCCGCGCCGCAGCTTCGGCAGGTTGCGCAGCACGATGTCGCGCGCGGTTTCCTGCGTTTCGACCGCGGTGATCTGCCGGGCGACGAGATTGCGGTAGCACTCGTCGAGATCGGCGTCGAGGTCGTAGAACTGCGCGCGCGCGAGCAGGTAGTCGGCGCAGGCGAACAGGCTTTCGGCCAGCGCCTGCTGCTCGATTCGGCGCGCCTGCCATTGCGACACGAGCGTGGCCCAGTACGTGTACCAGAGGCCGCCCGCGAGAATCCAGCCGGCGTTGACGAACGCCTGCAGCGGCGTGAACTTCTCCTCGAGCGTCATCACCATCATGAACAGCGTCGCGAAGCTGATCTGCGGCCAGCGGTTGCCGTAGACGACGATCAGCGACAGCACGAACGTGAGCGGCACGATCGTGAGCCACAGCGCGAAGATGTTCGGGGTCGCGAGACCGGTCGCGAGCGCGGCCAGGAAGCCGATCACGCTGCACGCGAGCATTTCGTTGTGTTTGTACTTCAGCGGGCCCGGCATGTCGACCACGCACGCACCGAGCGCGCCCGTCGAGATCGTGAAGCCAAGCTCGCGGTTGTGAAACACGATCAGGCACAACACGGCCGGCAGCGACACGCCGACCGCGATCCGCAGGCCGCCGAAAAAGTACTGGCTGTAGAAAAACTTTCTGATTTCGACCGAATAGCGCATCGATGGGCTGAATGACAGACGAAGACGCCGGGGCGGCGTATTGACTGGCGA